>CAXTDP010000195.1:0-8726 GCA_964242295.1 uncultured Acetobacteraceae bacterium
TGGCTCAAGCCGGGGCGCACGTGACGCTCGCGGCGCGCACCGCCGAGGAGACCGGGGCGGTGGCAGAGGCGATCCGGGCGGAGGGCGGCCAGGCTGACATCCTGACGCTGGACGTGTGCGACATGCCCGCCGCCGAGGCGGCCATCGCTGCGGCCGAACCGTTCGACGTGCTGGTGAACAACGCCGGCACCAACCGCCCGCGACCGTTCCTGGATGTCACGCCGGACGACTTCGACGCCATCATGGGCCTGAACGTGCGGGCGGCGTTCTTCGTGGCCCAGGCGGTGGCCCGGCGGCTGGCGGCTGCGGGGCGGCCCGGCTCCATCATCCACATGTCGTCGCAGATGGGGCATGTCGGGGGTGCCCGCCGCACGGTTTACTGCGCCAGCAAGCACGCGGTCGAGGGGCTGTGCAAGGCGATGGCTATCGAGCTTGGGCCGCTCGGCATCCGGGTGAACACGGTTTGCCCGACCTTCATCGAAACTCCGCTGACCCAGCCATACTTCGAGGACCCAGCCTTCCGGGCGGACGTGCTGGGCCGGATCAAGCTGGGGCGGCTCGGCCAGCCCACGGACCTGATGGGGGCGGTGGTGTTCCTGGCGTCCGATGCGTCGGGGCTGATGACGGGCAGCGCGGTCATGGTGGATGGGGGGTGGACGGCGGAGTAGGGTCACCCGGTCGCACTAAATACCCGTTCACGACAAAGACTGTGGGTGTTGTGATCCGATGTCGTTGCCGAGGCGAGGTGGCGTCCTGCCGGGGCATCTGTAACAACTGTTGTCAAAGTGCTACGGTCGCTCCTATGAGCGCTCGGAAGACCCTTAACGTCTCCATTACCCCCGGGGCTGCAGGCGTTCATCGCCGGGCGTCTTGGCTCGGGGCGGCATAGCAACGTGAGCGAGGTCGTGCGGGCCGCCTTGCGTCTGCTGGAAGAACGCGGGTTGAGGTTCGACGAGCACCGCAGGACGACGATCGGTGCGGCAGAACTCGATGTGCGCTGATCGGCTGCTGGCCTTTTCCGCGCTCCAAAACGATGTCCGGGCCATCGGCAGCATAGCCGCCGTGGACACCATGCTGGAGGTCGTCTGCCGCACGACCGGCATGGGGTTCGCAGCAGTTGCGCGCGTGACCGAGGATCGCTGGATCGCCTGCAGGGTCCGGGACGAGATCGCGTTCGGTTTGCAGTCCGGGGGCGAGCTGCAGGTTGAGACCACAATTTGCAGCGAGGTACGCAACGCTCGGCAGGCCGTGTTCATCGACAGTGTCGCGGAGCATCCAACGTACTGCGACCACCCAACGCCTGCGTTGTACGGCTTCCAGAGCTACGTTTCGATGCCGATCGTGCTGAAGGACGGCACCTTCTTCGGCACGTTGTGCGCGATTGACCCCAGGCCAGCCCGCGTGAGCACGCCCGAGACAATCGGGATGTTCCGGCTGTTTGCAGAACTTATAGCCCTCCACCTCGACGCGGGCGAGCGGGTCGAGGTGCTGGAGCAACGCGTCGCCGAGCGCACGGCCGAGCGCGATCAGCTTGCCGAGATCGTTGGGGCAACCGACGTCATGATCATGGCGTGCAATCTCGACTACACCATCCTGGCCATCAACAAGGCAAATGCTGACGAGTTCGAGCGCATCTACGGCGTTCGACCCAAGGTCGGCGACGACATGCTGGAGCTTCTCGCCGACCAGCCCGAGCACCAGGCCCAGGTACGGGCGGGATGGGGTCGGGGCCTTTCGGGCGAAGAGGTCACCCTTGTCGAGGATTACGGCGACCCCGGCCGCGCCCGGCCCTACTACGAGGTAAGGTTTCGAACCCTATGGAACGGGCGAGGCGAGCGCGTCGGCTGCTACCAGTTCGTGACCGACGTGACCGAGCGGCTGCGGGAGCAGGCCGCATTGGCCGCGGCGCAGGAAGCCCTGCGCCAGTCGCAGAAGATGGAGGCGGTCGGCCAGCTCACCGGCGGCCTTGCGCACGACTTCAACAACCTGCTCACCGGGATCACGGGCAGCCTGGAGCTGCTCGGCACCCGTCTCGCCCAGGGCCGCATCGGCGAAGTGGACCGCTACGTCGCCGCGGCCCAGGGTGCGGCCAAGCGGGCGGCGTCCCTCACGCACCGCCTGCTCGCCTTTTCGCGCCTTCAAACGCTCGATCCCAAGCCCACCGACATGAACCGCTTGGTGGCCGGCATGGAGGAGCTGGTCCGGCGCACGATGGGACCGGCGGTCGCGGTCGAGGTGATGGAGGATGCAGGACTGTGGACCACGCTGGTGGATCCGGGGCAGCTCGAAAGCGCGCTGCTCAACCTGTGCATCAACGCCCGCGACGCGATGCCCGACGGTGGCAAGATCACCGTCGAGACCGGTAACCGTTGGCTGGACGAGCGCACGGCCCGTGCCCGGGAGCTGCCGTCAGGCCAGTACGCGTTGCTCTGCGTGTCCGACACCGGCACGGGAATGCCCGCCGATGTGATGTCCCGCGCGTTCGACCCATTCTTCACGACCAAGCCGATCGGCATGGGCACGGGACTGGGCCTCTCCATGGTATACGGCTTCGTGCGCCAGTCCGGCGGGCAGGCACACATCACTTCCAAGCCCGGTCAGGGCACGATGGTATGCCTTTATCTGCCCCGTCACCTGGGCAGCGCGGAAAGTGTGGACGGCGCAACCGTGACCGCTGAGGCGTCGCGCGCCGGCCGGGGCGCGACAGTGCTGGTGGTGGATGACGAGCCGACCGTGCGAATGCTGGTGACGGAGGTGCTGGGAGACCTGGGCTACACGGTTATCGAGGCGGCGGACGGGGCGGCAGGACTGCGGGTGCTGCAATCGGACGCGCGCATCGATCTGCTGGTGACCGATGTGGGCCTGCCTGGCGGCATGAACGGCCGGCAGGTAGCGGACGCGGCGCGGACGGCGCGGCCCGGCCTCAAGGTGCTGTTCATCACCGGCTACGCCGAGAGCGCCGTGCTCAGCCACGGCGACCTCGATCCGGGCATGCACGTGCTAACCAAGCCGTTCGCGATGGAAGCGCTCGCACGCGGGATCACGAGCCTCGTCGTCGGAACATAGCGGCGGGCTTGAGCCGTTGCTCTGACTGTAGAGATCTGCATGGATGCTGCCGGTGAACCTTCTTCCCAGGACGAAAAATCCCTCGCAGGCCCTCCGCCGCGCCCTACTGGAATGGGCTCCAAGCCGGAAGCTGGCCTACCCCAGTGGCCTAAGCGGGTGCGCTTCCGCCTTGCCCGATATGAACTCCGCACAGCGGCTGCCCAGCATCATCGCTGGCGCATTGGTGTTGCCGGCGTTGATGTCCGGCATTGCGGACAGGTCGCACACCCGCAGATGCTCGATCCCCCGCACGCGCAGGCGCGAGTCCAGCACGGCCATGCCATCCCCGGGCGCCCCCATGCGGCAGGTGCCGGCCGGGTGGTAGTTGGTTTTCACGAAGCGCTTGCAGTGCCGCAGGATCGCCTCGTCGCTGAGGTCCGCGGGATCGGGGATGGCGATGTCCCTGATCCTCTCCTTCAGCGGGCTGGTCCCGAAGGCGCGTAGGAAGAAGCGCTGCCCGGCTATCATGGTTTGCACATCCGCCGGGTGCTGCAGCAGGTTCGGCGACACCAGCGGCATGTCGCCGGGGTCCGCCGAGCGCAGCCGCACGAAGCCGCGTGACCGCGGCTTGACCACGACGGTGGTGATCGTCAGCCCATAGCCGTCCTTCACCAGGGTCAGCGTATCGCGGTCGAGGTAGACGATCGGCACGCAGAAGGCCTGGATGGTCGGCTCCGCGCCGGGGTCCGCCGGGTTGACGAAGGCGCCGGCCTCCACCCCCGCCGACAGGATGGGGCCGGCGCCGAACAGCTTGAAGCGCAGACCGTTGCGGATCATCCGCCAGCCCACGCCTTGCTTGTAGTAGCCGTGGCGGCCGTTCGCGGTGGCGATCATCGGCACTTCCGGGTGATCCACCAGGTTTTCCCCGACGCCCGGCAGGTCCGCGACCGGGGTGATGCCGTGGCCGCGAAGCTGATCGGCCGGGCCGATGCCGGACAGCATCAGGAGCTGCGGCGTGACCAGGGACCCCGCCGCCAAGATCACCTCGCCATCGGTTCGGGCTTGGTGCTCCCGGCCCTCGCCGTCGCGGTAGGTGACGCCGACGGCACGCCCATGCTCGATGTCCACCCGGCGGACACGGGCATGCAGGCGCAGCGCCAGATTGGGATTGCCCGCCAGCGGTGCGATGAACGCATAGGCGGCGCTGCTCCGTTTGCCCCGGCGGTTCATGAACTGATACAGCCCGACCCCGCGCTGCGCCGGGCCGTTGAAGTCGCTGTTGGGAGGCTCGCCCAGCGCCTGCACCGCCTGGATGAACCAGCGCGAGACGTCGTCCACATGGCCGGGATCGGACACCAGCAACGGCCCGCCGGAGCCGTGCAGGTCGTCGTGCAGGCGGCTGTTGTCCTCCATGCCGCGGAAGTGCGGCAGCACGTCGGCCCAGCCCCACCCGGGGTAGTCGTTGTCGCCGCGCAGCGCCTCATGCCATGCCTGGTAGTCGGACGGGCGCCCGCGCATGTAAACCTGCGCGTTGACCGAGGAGCCGCCGCCCAGCACGTTCCCCTGTGGGATGTCGTGCACGCGCCCGTCCAGGTGCGCCTGCGGCACCGTTTGATGGTAGCGCATGAACTTGCTGCCGTTGATCATCTTGAAGATGCCCGGCGGCATGTCCAGCAGCGGGTGTCGGTGCGAGTGCCCGCCCTCCAGTAGCAGCACCCGGGTGCCCGCCGCGACCAGACGCGCCGCCGCGACGCAGCCGGAGGAGCCTCCGCCGACGACGATGTGGTCGAAGCGCTCCACCGTCAGGCCCTGATGCTGGCGAGGCCCCGCCAGTCAAAGGCGATGCCGTGGCCCGGGCGGTCCGGGGCGATGGCGACGCCGTCCTCGATGCGCAGGGGCTCGGCGATGTAGCGTTCCAGGCCGAAGCCGTGCGCTTCGAGGTAGCTGCGGTTGGGGCAGGCAGCCAGCAGGTGGACCGTCACGTCATGTGCGCCGTGTGAGGTGACCGGCAGGTTGAAGGCCTCGGCTAGGTGGGCGATCTTCATGAATGCGGTGACGCCGCCGCAATTGGTCACGTCCGGCTCGGGATAGGTGACCCCACCGCAGGCGATGAACTGCTTGAACTCCCATAGGGTGCGCAGGTTCTCGCCTGCCGCGACCGGCAGGCCGCCCTCGCGCACGATGCGGGCGTGGCCGGCGGGGTCATCGGGGATGGTCGGCTCCTCGATCCAGGTGAGGTCGTAGGGCTGCAGGGCGCGGGCGGCGCGGATCGCCTCGTCCACCATCCACTTCATGTTGGCGTCGGCCATCAGCGGAAAACCTTCGCCCAGGTGCTCGCGCATGGCGCGGACCCGGGCCACGTCCTCGGCCAGGCGCTTGCGGCCGACCTTCATCTTGATGGCGCGGAAGCCCTTGGCGAGGTTGCCGTCGGTTTGCCGCAGCAGCTTGTCAAGCGGCAGGTCCAGGTCAATGCCGCCGGCATAGCAGGGCACCCTGGAATTGAAGCCGCCCAGGAGGCTCCACAGCGGCAGGCCGGCGCGCCGGGCCTTGAGGTCCCACAGCGCCATGTCGAAGGCCGACAGCGCCAGCACGGTCGGGCCGCCGCGGCCGCCGTAGTGCAGCGCCCACCACGCCTTCTGCCACAGGCGCTCGATATGCCCGGCCTCCTCGCCGGCCATGATCTCCGGGAACTCGCGCGACAGCACGGCGTCCACCGCCGCGCCGTTGCGGCCTACGGTGAAAGTGTAACCGACACCCTCTGCCCCGTCGGCGTCGCGGACCCGGACAGTGTTCAACTCGAAGGCGCGCATCTCGCCGTGGGTGGAGTCGGTCAGCACCTCCGGCAGCGGGATGCGGTAGAAGCCGGGTTCGATGCTGCTGATGCGGGGCATGGTCAGGCCGCCGCCTCGGCCTGGCGCGCCAGGCGGGCCTGCAGGGCGACGACCACCAGCAGGAACAGGCCGCGGATCACCGACTGCCAGTAGGCCGATAGGCTGATATGGCCCAGCCCATTCTCGAAGTTCAGGATGTTGAAGATCAGTCCGAGCAGCAGCACCCCCACCAGCGTGGAGCCGACGGAGCCGACGCCGCCGGTCAGCAGCGTGCCGCCCACCACCACGGAGGCGATGGCGAACAGCTCCCATCCCACGCCCTCGATGGGCTGGCCGGCGCCGAACTGCGCCGCGAGGATCACGCCCGCCAGCCCCGCCAGCCCGCCGCTGACGACATAGACCGACGCCACGGTGCGGTCCGCCGGCAGGCCCATCAGGCGTGTTGCTTCCTCGCTGCCGCCCACGGCAAGCACCGTGCGGCCCCAGGCCGTCAGGTTCAGGGCGACGGCGCCGATCAGATAGGCTGCGACCGCGATCCAGGCAGGCACCGGCAGGCCGAGCAGATCGCCCTGGCCCATCTCGGTAAAGCTGGTGTCATAGGACACCGAGACCGACTCGTTTCCCGCCAGCAGCAGGGCGCAGCCGCCAGCCGCGAGCATGGCGGCCAGCGTGGCGATGAACGGCAGGATGCGCAGCCGCACGATCACGAAGGCGCTGACGCCCCCCATCAGCAGCCCCGCCCCGATGCCGCCCAGCAGCCCCGGCAGCCATCCGTATGGCGACAGCAGCGCCGATGCCACGCTGCCGAGCGCGGCCACCGTGCCTACCGACAGGTCTATGCCGCCGGTCATGATGACGAAGCCCATGCCGAGCGACACCAGCGCGAACATCGCGTTGTAGCGCAGCAGGGTCAACACGTTGAACACGCCCAGGAAATTGTCGTAACGCAACGCCCCGAACAGGATCAGCGCGGCAAGCGCGATCAGTGCGCCGTGCCGGCCCAGTGCCCGGACCACCCGCGGCATGGAGCGCGGCGTCGAGCCGCTCATGGCGACCATCCTTCGATCCGGGTCTTCTGCAAGCGGGCCATCATCACGAAGCCGCCTTCTCCCTCTCCCTCCAGGAGAGGGCCGGGGTGAGGGGGAGGGCAAGCGTTGTCCGGGCCGGCATGGGGCCTTGTTCCGGCGGCAATCGGGGCGCCTCGCGTCGTAGCCAAGACCCCCTCATCCCAACCCTCTCCCGGAGGGAGAGGGAGAAGGGAGGCGTCCGTGTCCATTTGGGGTGGCCTTGCCGCTGGCCTCATGCCTGGGACCCCCGTTGCAGCCATACCGCCAGCACGATGATGCCCGCCTTGACCACCAACGCCGCCGCGTCCGGCACGCCGTTGGCGAGCAGCGTGTAGCGGGTGAGCTGGATGATGAACGCTCCCAGCAAGGTGCCGATCACCGTAGCCCGGCCGCCGGTCAGCAGGGTGCCGCCGACCGCCACGGCGGCGATGGCGTCCAGCTCCATCCCCAGCCCGACCAGGTTGGCGTCCGACGCCGAGTTGCGCGCCACGACGATCAGGCCGGCGATCCCCGACATCAGGCCGCTGATCACGTAAACCCGGCGCCGCACCGGGCCGACCGGGATGCCGGACAGCCGCGCCGCCCGCTCGTTGCCGCCAACCGCCAGGACCTGGCGCCCGAACACGGTCCGGCGCAGCGCCCAGGCGGCGACGGCAACCAGCACCACCATCAGCACGGCCTGGACGGGGACGCCGAACACCCGGCCCAGCCCGATCACCTGGAACTCCGGCATCTTGAACGGCTGCAGGTTACCGTTGGTCATCACCTGGGCGATGCCCCGACCGGCGATGAACAGGATCAAGGTGGCGACGATGGGCTGGATGCGGAATCGCGTCACCAGCCAGCCGTTGAACCAGCCCAGCGCCCCGGTGGCCAGCACCGGCAGCACGAAGGCCAGCGCCACGCCCAGCGTCGGGTCCGGCAGCGGGAACAGCTTGCCCAGGAAGATCAGCGGCGCCAGCGTGCCTGCAATCGCCATCAGCGCGCCCACCGACAGGTCTATGCCCCCGGTCGCGATCACCAGCGTCATCCCGACCCCGACGATCACCGTCGCACAGACCTGGGTCAGGTTGATGTTGAGCGTCTGCCAACTGGCGAAGTTGGGCGTGACCAGCAGGTTGAACGGGATCAGCGCCAGCAGCGCCAGCAGCGCGCCATAGCGGCCCAGCAGGGCGCGCAGCTCCGGGATGCCCCGGCGGGCGGGAGCGGGGGGCGGCGCGGGTGCGGCGATCTCAACCAACGGCGGCCTCCCGCGCTCCGGGGTCGCCCGCCATCGCCGCCATGATCGCAGGCTCGCCGATGGCGTCGCCGCGCAGCTCCGCCACGCTGCGGCCGTCACGCAGCACGAAGATGCGGCTCGCGGCCTCCACCAACTCCTCCAGCTCGGAGGAGATCATCAGCACGCCCAGGCCGCTCCGGCTCAGCTCCCGCACCAGGCCGAGGATTTCCGCCTTGGCACCGACGTCAATGCCGCGGGTCGGCTCGTCCAGGATCAGCAGGCGCGGGTTCATGCACAGCCAGCGGGCGAGCAGCACCTTCTGCTGGTTGCCGCCGGACAGTTCTCGAATTGGCTGCTCCGGCCCGGTGCACCTGATGCCGAGCCGGGCGATGAAGCGGTCCGCGACCGCACGCGACTTGGCCTCGTCCACCACGCCGCCGCGGGCCAGTTGCGGCATCAGGGCGAGGGTCAGGTTCTCACGCACCGACATGCCGGGCACGATGCCCTCCAGCTTGCGGTCCTCCGACACGAAGCCCAGCCCGGCGCGTATGGCGTCCGTAGGGG
>CAXTDP010000196.1:0-8722 GCA_964242295.1 uncultured Acetobacteraceae bacterium
GCACGCGGCCAGCCGCCGCCTGCCATACGCGCAAGGGTGCACGCCGGGCCATGCCTCGGCGTCGCCGCGGGCGAAGGCACCGTGCTGTCCGGCGGGCGTGATGGCCGCACCGCCCGCACCCGCCCGGACGGAACCTTCGAGGTGCTGTCCGGCGGCTTCGATGCAGGCGTTGGCTGCACAGTCACAGGCAAGGACGTTGCCTGCATGGCCACCGGCAACGGTGGCGCCTGGGCCTATGCGGCGGGGTCGCAGGTGCACCGCATCGCGCCGGCCCCAGCCGTGCTGGACCTGCCGGGCCAGGTCAGCGCCTTGGCGTTCGATCCCGCCGGGCAGGATTTGGCCATCGCTCATTCCGGCTCGGTCTGGCTGTGGCCGGCCGGCGCGGACCCGGTGCAGTGGCCGCTTGGCGGAGGCGTGATGCTGGGCGGCTATCCCGAGGCGGTGCAGGCGCTCTCCTTTTCCGCTCCGGGCGGGTTCCTTGCAGCCAGCGGCGCCCCCCGCATCCTGTGCTGGCATCCGGGCGGCCCAAACGGCGCCGGCCGCCGGACGGAATGCGGCGTTGCCGGCCCGGCCATGGTGAGCCAAGTGGCCTGCCACCCCACGCGCATCGTGATCGCCGCCGGCTACAGCAACGGCGTCGTGCTGCTGTGCCAGCCCGGCAGCACGGACACCCTGTTCGTGCGCGCGGCTGGCGGCGGAGCTGTCACCACGCTGGCCTGGTCTCCGGACGGCGCCGCCCTGGCGCTTGGTACGGCGCTTGGCGAGGCTGGCGTGTTGGCGCTTCCCTCATTGCTGTTCCGCTCCGCTGGGAGCGCCCCGCCGGACACGGCTGACCCGGAGGTATTGGCATGATGACGCCAGAGGACTCTTCGAAGGACCGCTTCTTCGAGCAGGTCGGACAGTTGGCCGAGGAGATGATCGCCGCCCATGGCAAGGACTTCGCGATGGGTACGCTGGTGCTGGCAGCCCGCTTCATCGCCGAGGGCAAGCCGCTGGCCAAGCGTCCCAAGGAGGGCGAACGGTCATGACGACGCAAGCGGCGAAGTGTAGCGTTTCGCGACAGTCACGTCGCGGCCATGTCGCACAATGCGACAGTCAACGCGAGATGGTTGCTGGGCCAGCTCAAGTGCTCACAGCGCACCCGGATAGCATCAGCAATGCCAGGCTTGGCACGCTGTTTGCAGTTGACTTACCTGCGGCGATGTCGTGCAGTATCCATATTGTGGGATACCCACGGTAGCAGCCCGGAGAAGGTTGCAGTGCGACGGCAAATCAGCCGTGAACACTCGTCCGGTCTACTGCCGGAATGGTGGGGCAAGCTGGGCATGAATGGTGTGCCAGGTCCCTGCCGCGGCATCGAACGACAGCGTGGCGGACACCGGCGCCAAGCCGGACCGTTGCGGGACGATCAACCAAGAAGCCGGAGGACCCCCGAATGCCTGAAGGTATGAACCTCAACAAGATCACCGCGCAAAAAGGAATAAGCATCGGCGAAGCGACCCGCCGCATTGCCGACCTCGGCTGGACGCCGAGCTACGTCCAGGAGGCGATGACCTTCCCGACGGACTACAAGATCAAGAAGTCGCCGCGCGACCCGATGAAGCAGGTGCTGCGCTCCTATTTCCCCATGCAGGAGGAAAAGGACAACCGCGTTTACGGCGCGCTGGATGCGGCGCTGCGCGGCGACATGTTCCGCAACGTCCAGCCGCGCTGGGTCGAGTGGATGAAGCTGTTCCTGTCCATCATCCCGTTCCCCGAGATCTCCGCCGCACGCTCGATGGCGATGGTCGGGCGGCTGGCGCCGGGCGAGGAGCTGCGCACCGGCTTTGCCATGCAGATGATTGACGAGTTCCGCCACTCGACGATCCAGATGAACCTCAAGAAGTGGTATATGGAGAACTATGTTGACCCGGCCGGGTTCGACATCACCGAGGCGGCGTTCGGGCGCTGCTACGCGACCACCATCGGCCGCCAGTTCGCGGAGGGCTTCGTCACCGGCGACGCCATCACCTCGGCCAACATCTATCTGACGGTCGTGGCGGAAACGGCGTTCACCAACACGCTGTTCGTCGCCATGCCGTCGGAGGCCGCCCGCAACGGCGACTACGCCCTGCCGACCGTGTTCCTGTCGGTGCAGTCCGACGAGAGCCGCCATATCGGCAACGGCCACTCCCTGCTGATGTCGCTCATCAACGATCCCGACAACCACCAACTGCTTGAGCGCGACCTGAAGTATGCGTTCTGGCAGAACCACGCGATCGTGGATGCGGCGGTGGGCACCATCGTCGAATACGGCACGACCGACCGCGACAAGAACAAGGAGTCCTACGCGGAGCTGTGGCACCGCTGGATCTACGAGGACTACTACCGCACTTACATGCTGCCGCTGGAAAAGTACGGCATCAAGATACACCACGACGACGTGGCGCAGGCCTGGGACCGCATGGTCAAGGGCAACTACGTCCACAAGACCGCGCAGTTCTTCTCCGTCGGCTGGCCGGTCGCGTTCTGGCGGCAGGAGGCGCAGACCGACAAGGACTTCGAGTGGTTCGAGCACAAGTATCCCGGCTGGTATGCCGAGTTCGGCGATTACTGGCGCTGGTACGAGAAGCTGAGCCACCGGGGCGAGACCAACATCCTGTTCAACCAGGACGTTGGCTATGTGTATCCGCACCGCTGCTGGAGCTGCATGGTTCCCTGCCTGATCCGCGAGGACTTCTGCTGCGACGAGGTGGACGGCAAGCTCTACACCTACTGCTCGGAAATCTGCCGCTGGACGCACAAGGTGGCCTTCGCACCGGAGTATGAAGGCCGTCCGACGCCAGCGATGGGCCGCTTCAGCGGACGGCGCGAGTGGGAGGACTGCTACGACGGCTGGGACGTGGCCGACGCCCTGGTGGACCTCGGCTTCGTGCGGAGCGACGGCAAGACGCTCATGCCGCAGCCGCACCTGCGCTTCTCCGACAAGGAGATGTGGACGCTTGACGACATACGCGGCCACAAGCTCGGCAGCCCGCTGCGGGCGTTCCGAGCGCTGACGCCGGAGCAGCGGGTGACCGCCACGGCCGAGTATCGGAAGGGCTTCAAGATCACGCCCTTCAACTGATGCTGGAAGCCGGGGGGCACGCGCCCCCCGGCGAGCATCCAAAACACGTCCAAAGGACGGGAGGAAACATGGCTGATCAGACCCACACCGTCCGGTTTGAACCGGTTGGCATCGAGATGAACGTGTCCGAGGGGGAGACGGTCCTGGACGCCGCCTTCCGGCAGGGCATCTCGGTCATGCACGGCTGCAAGGAGGGCCAGTGCAGCAGTTGCAAGTCCCGCCTGATCGAGGGCGACATCGAGCTGCTGAAATACTCCACCTTCGCGCTGGCGGACTACGAGCGCGAGACCGACCACATCCTGCTGTGCCGCACCCTGGCCTACAGCGACATCACGGTCGAGCTGCTGAACTTCGACGAGGACCTGATGCGGCGCTCCATCGCCGTGAAGGAGTATGGGGCGACGGTGGCCGAGGTCACCGACCTGACGCACGACATCCGCCTGCTTGAGGTCGAGCTGGACGCCCCGCTGCGCTTCTGGGCGGGTCAGTATATGGACCTAACCATCCCCGAGAAGGGCATTACCCGCGCTTATTCGATGGCAAGCGCTCCGAACCAGCCGACCCGCCTGCAATTCATCATCAAGCTGTATGCCGACGGCGCGTTCTCCGCCCATCTCGACGGCGGACTGCGGCCCGGCGACCGGCTGACGGCAAAGGGGCCGTATGGAAGCTGCTTCCGGCGGGAGGCCCGTACGGGGCCGATGCTGCTGATCGGCGGCGGCTCCGGCATGTCGCCGCTCTGGTCCATCCTGCACGACCACGTGCAGAGCGGGGAGCGGCGCCCGGTGCGGTTCTTCTACGGTGCCCGCACCGCCCGCGACCTGTTCTTCCTGGACGCCTTCACCGACCTGGCGGCCCAAGCGCCTGACTTCCGCTTCATCCCGGCCCTGTCCCATGCCGAACCCGGCAACGGCTGGTCCGGCGAGACCGGGTTCATCCACGACGTCGTGGCACGCACGCTGCGCGCCGAGGGGCTGGACGGCGAGGTGGACGCCTACTCCTGCGGGCCGCCGCCGATGATTGATGCGGTCCTGCCGGTGCTGCAGATGGCCGGGGTGGAGCCGGAACGCATCTACTTCGACAAGTTCACCCCGGCGAACCGCTGACAATGCGGACGGGCACGAAAACACCAGGGATCAGGGAGAGAAAAGCATGAGTTCGTCCGCACAAACCACGCCGGCCGCATCGGGCGCCGCGGGATCGGCGGTATTCGCCGGGTCCGACAGCCGCAAGTACAACTACTTCGAGCCGAAGGGCCGCAAGGCGACGCACTACGAGGACATGACGGTTGACGTGCAGCCGGACCCGAAGCGGTATTTGCTGCAGGACTGGATCATCTCGTTTGCCGACGGCACGCCGACATACAGCGAAAGCTGGACGGCGCTGAAAAGCTCGGACTGGCACAAGTTCCGCGCGGTGGACCAGGAATGGGAGCGCACGCACTACCAGCGCCAGTCCACCATCGTCGGCATGGTCACCAGCGTGATCGAGAACGGCCGCCGCTCCGGCGCGCCGGCCCGGTTGGACAAGGCCTGGATCAAGGTGCTGGAGCGGCACCTCGGCGCCTACAAGCACGTCGAGTTCGGGCTGGGCACGTCGCTGATGCAGGCGCAGCGCTACGGCTACACGCAGATGATCAACAACGCGATCCTGACCAACTCATCCTACAAGCTGCGCTTCTCGCAGGACCTGACGCTCTACCTCGGCGAGCTGGCGATAGACGTCGAAGGCTTCGACCTCGATGCCGGCAAGCAGCACTGGCTGGAGGACCCGATCTGGCAGGGGACGCGGCACGCGGTCGAGGCGGTGATGGGCGCCAACGACTTCCTGGAGCAGTACTTCGCCGCTAACGTGATCTTCGAGCCGCTTGTCGCCGAGCTGTTCCGCAGCGGCATGATCCTGCAGCTCGCGGCATCGCAGAACGACTTCATGACGCCCTCCGTCGTGTCGGCGGCCGAGGGCGACTATGAGCGCAACCTGGCCAACACGATCGAGCTGTTCACCATGCTGACCCATGACGAGGCGCATGGCGACGCCAACCGGGCCATCCTGGTGGGCTGGGCGGAGAAGCACGGCGCCCTGGCGAGGGAGGCGGCGGCCCAGTTGCAGCCGATCTGGTCGCAACCCCGGGTCAAGTCGGCACAGTTCGGCGATGCTCTGGACGGGGCGCACAACCGGCTGCGCGCCATCGCCGCCGAGATCGGCTTCGACGTCCGCGGCATCCTCGGCGCCTGACGGCGCCCTTCAGCACGGGAGACCACCATGAGCCAGACCCACCAGGACAATATCTTCAAGTCCATGAGCGACATGCAGTTCGAGGGCACCGTCTCGCACCAATGCGGGGTGACGATGAACGAGAGCGTGGAATCGCGCGCCATCGCCGAGGTGATGGCCCAGAAGCCCGGCATCACCGTGACCTACATGCCGGCGATGATCCGCATTGATGGCGAGGGCAAGATCACCTTCGACATGGCGGAGATCAGCGAGGCGCTGGGCCGGCCGATGACGCCATACCTGTTCGAGATCTGCACCTCGACCCATTACGGCCGCATGGTCATGCCCGACGACGAGACGGTCGTGCTGTTCGGCGACATGAACGAGGCAATGGAGTTCATCAAGTACGATTGAGGCATCCCAAAGAGGGCGTCCAATCCAACCAGGGAGGAAACCGGCATGTTCAGGACCAAGAGCGGCGAAGACGTGTTCATCATTGATGGCCACGTCCACAACTGGGACGGCAGCCCGGAGAACCAGAAGAACATCCACGGTGCCCAGTTCATCGGCTGCTTCTACGACTACCACGTGGCGCTCAGCCCCAAGGATCAGGTCTGGCCCAAGGCGAAGTTCGAGAAGTATGGCGCGGAGCAGATGTATCACGACCTGTTCGTTGACGGTCCCGACGACATGGCCATCCTGCAGCCGACCCACCTGACGGACTTCTACAAGAACGGCTTCAACACCGTCGAGCAGAACGCGGTCATCAAGCAGCGCCATCCCGACCGATTCATCCTGAACGGCTCGTTCGACCCGCGGGACGAGGAGGCGGGGCTGGATGCGATGGACGCCATGGTGGCCAAGTACAACATGAAGGGCGTGAAGCTTTACACGGCGGAATGGAAGGGATCGAGCCGCGGCTACAAGCTGTCCGATCCCTGGGCCTACAAGTACCTGGAGCGGGCGGAGAAGCTCGGCATCAAGAACATCCACGTCCACAAGGGGCCGACGATCACCCCACTGGACCGCGATGCCTTCGATGTGGCCGACATTGACCATTGCGCGACCGATTTCCAGAACCTGAACTTCATCGTCGAGCACTGCGGCCTGCCGCGGCTGGACGACTTCTGCTGGATCGCGGTGCAGGAGAAGAACGTTTACGGTGGCCTGGCGGTGGCGTTGCCGTTCATCCACTCGCGGCCCGACTACTTTGCCAACCTGATGTCCGAGCTGCTGTTCTGGCTTGGAGAGGACCGGCTGCTGTTCGGCAGCGATTACGGCATCTGGACGCCGCGCTGGCTGGTCGAGAAGTTCATGGCTTACGAGCTGCCGGAACAGGTCACCAGGGACAAGGGCGTCACCCTGACCATGGAGGCGAAGAAGAAGATACTCGGCCTCAACGCCGCGCGGCTTTACGGCGTTGATGTCCCCACCCAGGCCCGCAAGCTGCGCGTCCCGGAGCTGGTGGCGGCGGAATAATGCGCCGCACGCGCGAGGCGGAGGTCCTGGCCCAGTTGGACCGGGTGACCGACCCTGAGCTGGACGAGCCGGTGACGGAGCTTGGCTTCGTCACCGCGGTCGCAGCCGGCGAGGATGGGGTGGTGTCGGTCGGCTTCCGGCTGCCGACCTACTGGTGCGCCGCGAACTTCGCCTTCATGATGGCCGACGACATGCGGCGGGAGGTTGGGCGGCTGCGGTGGGTCACCCGGGTCGTGCCGCAACTGGGCGACCACATGTATGCCGACCAGATCAACCGGGGCGTGGCGTCCGGGCTTTCGTTCCATGAGACGTTCGGCGATGCGGCGGTGGACGACCTGGACGCGGTGCGGCGCACGTTCCTGCTGAAGGCCTTCCAGCGCCGGCAGGAGGCCCTGCTCCAGCATCTGCTGGACGCCGGGATCGGGGCCGAAGCGCTGGCCGGGCTGACGCTGGATGGGCTGTCCCGCTTGGCGCTCGGCCAGGCCGGTGTCCGGCTGCGGGTCCGCTACATCGAACGGCGCTCCGTCGCCGGCCCGGCCGATGCCGGCGCCCTGGCCTTCGTGGATGCGGGCGGACGGGCGTTGGCGGCCACGGAACTGCCGGCGCATCTGCGGTCGTTGCGGCGCGTCGGCACGAACGCGGAGTTCAACGGCGCGCTGTGCAGCGCCTTGCTGGCGGCGCGCTTCGGTGCGGACAGGCCCAGTGGGGACGGCGAACCGACCCTGCTGGACTTTGCACGCATGGGCCCAGCGCGCCAGGCCGCCGGCGTCCTTCCTTAGTCTTTCGGCTCAGCCAGGCCGGATCAACGGCGCACCCGGCCTGGCAGTACCGGACGACCCCGCACGAACGCGCCCAAAAATAATTCAAAAATAATCCCAAAAATAATCATAGGGAAACGGAACGTCATGGCGAAGATGATGCTGCACGATGACGAGGCACGCGAGGCGCTCGGGCGGGGCGTGGCGAAGCTGGCGCGGGCGGTGCGGGGCACCCTGGGACCGAAGGGCATGAACGCCATCATAGACCGGCCCGTGGGCACGCCGCTGGTATCGCGCGATGGCGTCAGCATCGCGCGCGAGGTCGAGCTGGAGGACCCGTTCGAGAACATGGGCGCCCAGGTCGTGCGCGAGGTGTCCATGCAGACCAACGAGGTCGCCGGCGACGGCACCACGACCGCGACCGTGCTGGCCGATGCGCTGGTGCAGCAAGGGCTGGCCTGCCTGGCGAAGGGGGCGAACCCGGTGGAGCTGGTGCACGGGCTGGAGATGGCGGTGGATCACCTGCTGACCCTGCTCCAAGCCTCAGCCCGGCCGCTGGCCGGCGCCCAGGCGCGGGCCGTGGCCCTGATCGCCGCCAATGATGCCGCAACCGGCGCCGTGGTGGCGGAGGCGCTGGAGCGCGTCGGCCCGTCCGGGGTCGTGACCGTCGAGAACGGCGACACCCTGCACACCCGGCTGGAGGTCGTGGACGGCATGGGCTTCGACCGCGGCTTCGTGTCGCACCACATGGTGACCGACGTCGAGACGATGCAGGTCGTGCTGGACAACCCGCACATCCTGATGACGGACTTGAAGCTGCAAACCGCGGCGGAGGTCGCCGGGCTGCAGGCGCTGCTGGCCGGCAGCACCCGCCCGCTGCTAGTCATCGCCGAGGAGATCGCCCCCGCCTGCGTCGTGGCGCTGCTGGCGGCGCGGGAGCAGGGCGGCCCGCCGGTCGCGGCCATACACCCGCCGGATTACGGCCACTGGCGGAAGTCCATGCTGGAGGACCTGGCCATCGTCACCGGCGGGCGGGTGATCGCCCGCGACCTGGGCGGGCAGCTCGATCACGTGGCGCTGCGCGACCTCGGCTGCGCCCGCGAGGCCCGCATCACCGCGAACCAGACCGTGCTGAGCGGCGGCGGCGGCTGTCCCACGGCGCTGG
>CAXTDP010000197.1:0-8699 GCA_964242295.1 uncultured Acetobacteraceae bacterium
CGCAGTTCATCTCGGCGGCGCGCAGGGCGGCGGCAGTGTCGGTGGTGAAGAACGGATTGCCGGTGCCGGCGGCGAAGATCACCACCCTGCCCTTCTCCATGTGCCGCTCGGCCCGGCGGCGGATGTAGGGCTCGCAGACGCTGCTCATTGGGATTGCCGACTGGACGCGGGTGGGGACGTTGCGCCGCTCCAACGCATTCTGCATCCCCAGCGCGTTCATCACGGTTGCCAGCATGCCCATGTAGTCGGCCTGCGCGCGATCCATGCCGCCGGCGGCTGCGGACACGCCGCGGAAGATATTGCCGCCGCCGATCACCAGGCAGACCTGTATGCCCATCCCGACGACATCACGCACGTCCGTAGCGATACGGCTCAGGGTATCAGTGTCCAAGCCGTACTCCCGTCGGCCCATCAGCGCCTCCCCGGACACCTTGAGCAGGACACGCTTGTAGGGGGGCTGCTCTGGCATGAGGTCCTTGACGTGGATGGGGCGGCGGCAACCTAGTGGCTGCCGCCGCCCCCCACAAGTTCGTGCGACGCAATCAGCACCCGTCGTCGCGATGCACCTTTGCGGCACGGCGATCCCGGACAGCGGAGACGGGACTTACCGCCCTTGGATTGCCGCGTCGTTACGCGTCCCGCAGTGAGGCGGTTAAACGAGTCAGGCGGACGGCTGCTGCGGGTCCTTGGGAACGCCGGCCGCCTTGGCGACTTCGGCGGCAAAGTCGTCGGACTGCTTCTCAATGCCCTCGCCGACCTTGAAGCGCTCGAACCCGGCCAGTTTGGCGCCAGCCTTGTCCACCACGGCGCGGACGCGGCTTTCACCGTCATGGACCCACTGCTGCTCCAGCAGCACGACCTGCTGGTAGAATTTCCGGATCTGGCCGTCCACGATCTTGGGCAGCATCTCCTCCTTTTTGCCCTCGGCACGGGCCTTTTCGGTGAGCACAGTGCGCTCCCGCGCAAGGTCCGCCGGGTCTACGCTATCGATGTCCAGCGCAGAAGGCTGCGTGGCGGCCACGTGCATCCCGACTTGACGGCCCAGGGTCTCCAAAGCCGACGCCTCGTTCTCGGACTCGACCGCAACCAGGACGCCAATCTTGCCCAGGCCGGGCTTAAGGACGTTATGGACGTAGGTGGCAACGACGCCATGCGGCACCGTCATCACCTTGGCCCGGCGCAGCGTCATGTTCTCGCCGATGGTGGCAATGGCCTGGGTGATCTCGTCCGCAACCGTCCTGCCGGTGCCGGGGTAGTGCGCGGCACGGATCGTCTCCACGTCGTCGCCCACCTCAAGCGCAACCTGGGCGATGCCCTCCACCAGCGCCTGGAACGCCTCGTTGCGGCCGACGAAGTCGGTCTCGGAGTTGACCTCCACCATTGCGGCCTTGGTGCCGTTGCTGACGACGGCGACCAAGCCCTCGGCGGCGACGCGGCCACCCTTCTTGACGGCGGCAGACAGCCCTTTCTTGCGCAGCCAGTCGGTGGCGGCGTCCATGTCGCCACCAGACTCGGTGAGCGCGCGCTTGCAATCCATCATGCCAGCGCCGGTCTTCTCGCGCAGGTCCTTGACCAGCGCGGCGGTGATCTCAGCCATAATTGTGCTCCTTACGCCGCAGGCTGTTCGGCCGGGGCGTGGTCGGGCACCGGGATGCTCTCGGGCGGCAGATCCTCGGAAGCGCCGATGTCGCGGCCGCTGGCCACCATCTCGGCGCTAATGCCGTCTAGCACGGCGCCGGCGATCAGGTCGCAGTACAGCGTGATGGCGCGGATGGCGTCGTCGTTGCCGGGGATGGGATAGGTGACGCCCTGCGGATCGGAGTTGCTGTCCAGCACGGCGATGACAGGGATGCCGAGCTTGTTTGCCTCCTCGACCGCCAGCTTCTCCTTGTTGGTGTCAATGATGAACAGGATGTCGGGCAGGCCACCCATATCCTTGATGCCGCCCAACGCGCGCTCCAGCTTCTCCTGGTCGCGGGTGATGTCCAGCACCTCTTTCTTGGTCAGGCCCTGCACGTCGCCGCCCAGCATCTCCTCGATCTGGCGCAGGCGCTTGATGCTGCCGGTGATGGTCTTCCAGTTGGTCAGCATGCCGCCGAGCCAGCGGTGATTGACATAGTACTGGCCGCAGCGCTTGGCGCTGTCCGCCACGTATTCCGCCGCGGCACGCTTGGTGCCCACGAACAGCACGCGCCCACCGGCGGCCGTCACGTCGCGGACGGCCCGCAGGGCGCGGTCCAGCATGGGGACAGTCTGCTGCAAGTCTATGATGTGGACGGCGTTGCGGACGCCGAAGATGTAGGGTCCCATGCGCGGGTTCCAGCGCCGGGTGTGGTGGCCGAAGTGAACGCCGGCTTCGAGGAGTTGGCGCAGGGTAAAATCTGGCATCGCCATGAGGCGTGACCTTTCAAATGTCCGGTTGATCCTCCGCGGGGGCTGGCCTTGCGGCACCGGACCCTGGATGTGACCCCTTGGGAAAGGCGCCCCGCGTGTGAATTTGCCCGCACGGTGCGGACAGCGGTGGATATGGCGGATCGGATGAGCGAAGGCAAGATCAACGCACCTTCGGCGGCCCGCCAGCCACACCAGCCGGATGCCCGGGACGGCCCGGAAACCGGCAAACGCAGTTGCCGTTCACCTGAGGTTCCGTGCTGACGCCCTTTTCTTATGAAGAAGCGGCCTCAACTCTGCGATGCCCAGTAAAAGGAGCTCCCATGCCCGATGCCCTTGTTCCGGCGACGCCGGTGCCGCTTACCCTTCGGGTGAACGGCCATGACCACCCGCTTTCGTTGGACCCGCGCACCACCTTGCTTGACGCGCTCCGCGAGCACCTGGGCCTGACTGGCACCAAAGTCGGCTGCAACCACGGCACCTGCGGGTGCTGCACGGTTCACATCAACGGGAGGCGGCAGCTGGCCTGCCTGGTGCTGGCCGTTTCTGCCGCTGGGCGTGAAGTCCGCACCATCGAGGGCCTGGCTAGCGCCGATGGGGCGCTGCACCCGATGCAGGCGGCATTCGTGGCGCATGACGCACTGCAATGCGGCTACTGCACGCCGGGCCAGATCATGTCGGCGGTATCCTGCATCGAGGAGGGCCACGCCGGCAGCGACGCCGAGATACGCGAATACATGAGCGGCAACCTCTGCCGCTGCGCCGCCTACCCGAACATCGTGGCCGCGGTCCGCGACGTCGCGCAGCAGGCGGCCTGACATGCAGCCCTTCACCTATGCCCGCCCCGCCACGCTGGAGGAAGCCTTCCACCTGGCGCAGGCGCCTGGAGCCGCGCTGATGGCTGGCGGCACCACTATGGTGGACCTGATGCGCGGAGACCTGTCGGCTCCGTCGGGGATTGTGGACATCGGCCACCTGGACGAACTCGCTGCCGTCGACACGTCCGGCTCGGTCTTGCGCTTCGGTGCGCTGGCCCGTATGGCGGACGTGGCGGAGGATGCGGTCCTGCTGCGCGACTATCCCGCGCTGGCCGAGAGCCTGCAGCTTGCGGCCTCGCCGCAGATCCGCAATGCCGCGACGGTCGGCGGCAACCTGCTGCAGCGCACCCGGTGCTACTACTTTCGCGACGGCGTGTCCGCCTGCAACAAGCGCGTGCCCGGCAGCGGCTGCGCCGCGCTGGACGGTGTGACGCGGGAGATGGCGCTGTTCGGCACATCCGAACGCTGCATCGCGACCTACCCCGGTGATTGGGGCTATGCGCTCGCGGCTTTCAATACATCCGTCGAGATACGGTCGGCGTCCGGCACGCGGACGATCCCGTTCACCGAGCTTCACGTCGCCTATGGCGATGACCCGGCAAAGGAGACCACGCTGCGGCCCGGCGAGGTTATCACCGCGATCCTGGTGCAGGCGACCCCGGCCGGGCGGCGCTCCACCTACATCAAGGTGCGTGACCGGCAGAGCTATGCTTATGCCGTGGTTTCAGCGGCCGTCGCCCTGGAGATGGAGGGGGATGCCGTGCGCCAAGCCCGCGTGTCGCTTGGCGGGGTGGCGACCAAGCCATGGCGGTCCCAAGCGGCCGAGGCGGCGCTGACCGGCGTGACCCTGACCGAGCAGACCGCGCTAGCCGCCGGCCATGCCGCCTTTGTGGACGCCAAGCCGCGTGGTGAGAACGCCTTCAAGATCGAACTCGGCGCCCGCGCCGTCGCACGTGCGGCGCTCGTGGCCAGCAGAAGGACATAAGTCATGGACGGAAGCATCGGCTCTCCCATCGTCCGACGCGACGCCCCGGCGAAAGCCACCGGCGCCGCACGATATGCCGCGGATTACGGCCATGCAGGCACCGCTTATGCGGCGTTGACGCTTAGTTCCATAGCGCGCGGACGCATTACCCGGGTGGACACTGAGGCGGCGGAAGCAGTGCCTGGCGTGCAGCTCGTGCTGACGCACCGCAGCATGAACCAGGACCTTGGCTCCGAGACGTTCATCATGAAGGGCGGGCACATGCAGTCCTCCTTCATGCCGCTGACGTCGGACGAGGTGCACTATGCCGGGCAGATCGTCGGCCTGGTGGTTGCAGACTCGACGGAGGCGGCGGAGCAGGCGGCCTGGGCGTTGAACCTGGAATATGCAACTCAGCATGCTGCCGCTTCCATGGACGACCCGGACCGCACGTCCAAGCCGGATGGCGAGCCGGTGGTGGTGGTCGGCGACGCAGACGCTGCCCTGGCCCGGGCGCCGGTGCGTGTGGATCAGGAATACGTCACCCCGGCGCAGCACCATCACCCGATGGAGCTGTATGCCACGACGGCAAGCTGGAACGACGGCAAGCTGACGGTGGAGTCGCCGAGCCAGTGGGTGATCGGGCAGCGCGCCGCCCTGGCCGCAATCTTCGGCATCCCGGCCGAGGATGTGCATGTCGTCTCGCCCTATATCGGCGGTGCGTTCGGCGCGAAGGCGACCCTGCTGCCGCACACCGTCCTAGTTGCCGCCGCGGCGCAGCGGCTAGGCCGCCCGGTCAAGCTGGTGGTGCCGCGGGACGCGATGTTCACGGTCGGCTCGTTCCGCCCGGCCACCCGCAACCGGATCGCGTTCGGCGCCGAGCGCGACGGCACCATGACCGCCTTGATCCACGAGGCGGTCGGGCAGACGGCGGAGGTTGACCATATCGCCTTCCCCGGCACCAACGTCACCACGCGGATGTATGATGTCGCCAACATACGCACGTCGGAGTCCACGATCGCCACCGACGTCAACACGCCGGGCTTCCAGCGTGCGCCGGCAGAGGCGCCGTCCTTCTTCGCGTTCGAGAGCGCGGTGGATGAGCTGGCCGTGGCGCTCGACATGGACCCCGTCGAACTGCGGATCAAGAACGAGCCGAAGGTGGACCCGGTGAAGGGCCTGCCGTGGAGCAGCCGTTCCCTGGTGCAGTGCTACCGGCGCGGTGTCGAGCTGTTCGGCTGGGACAAGCGCACGCCGGGCGTCGGCTCCATGAAGACCGAGGATGGGGTGCTGATCGGCTATGGCTGCGCTACCGCGACCTATCCGTCGGCCATGGTGCCATCGGCTGCCCACGTCGCGCTGACTGCGGACGGGCTGCTGCGGGTGCGGACGGCGGCGCACGACGTGGGCACCGGCGCCTATACTGTGCTGGGCCAGGTCGCGGCGGACGTGCTGGGCGTGGCGGACGATCATGTCCGGGTGGAGCTGGGCGACAGTGGCCTGCCGTCTGGGCCGATGTCGGGAGGCTCCGTTACCACGGGGTCTGCCGGGTCGGCGGTGCACATGGCGGCGGTGGCGTTGCGGGAGAAGCTGCTGCAGGCTGCAACGGCGGAGAATGGTCCGTTTGCAGGCCGTGACCCAGCGACGCTGCAGTTTGCCGGCGGCCACGTGGTGGCTGCAGACGGGGCGGCGCACAGCCTGGCCGATGTGCTGAAGGCTACGCCCGCGGGGTCGCTTGATGCATCCGCGGAGTGGAAGCCGGGCACCATGGCTGCGGACAAGGCGCAGTATGGCCTGCTGGGCGGCTTCGCCATCGAGGGGCCGATCACCGACACCCATGCCATCTACTCGTTCGGCGCGCAGTTCGCCGAGGTGCGGGTGGACCCGCTGCTGCGCACGATCCGGGTGGCGCGTATGGTCGGCGCGTTTGCCTGCGGGCGGGTCATCAATCCCCGGACGGCGCGGAGCAACCTGGTGGGGGGTATGATCTGGGGGGCCAGCTTTGCCCTGCTGGAGCAAACGCAAGTGGACCGTCCGCGTGCGCGCTTCGCCAACCAGGACTTGGCCGGGTATCACATCTCGACCAATGCCGACATCGGCGAGGTGACGGCGGAGATCATTGACGAGACGGACACAGTCGTGAACGCCATTGGGGCAAAAGCGGTCGGTGAAATCGGCATCGTTGGAATGCCGGCGGCGATTGCGAACGCGGTATATCATGCAACGGGGATACGGGTTCGTAAGACGCCAATCTTGATCGAGGACTTGCTGACCGGAGAGTAGCAGGGTCGGGCCGCCACTGCGGTTGTGCAGTGGCGGCCTGCGTGTTTCGCTTTCGGGTGAAGTTCAGCGCCGGATATAGCCTAGCCTCAAACTTCCTCTACCCGCTCCACACCCGGCACAACTTTGAGTGCCTGCACCAACCGAGGCGTTACCTGAAACCCACCAGGGATCGTAATCTCCACCGCCTGAGCATCGTCAATCCGCGGTACCAGCGTAACCCGCCCCTTGCCCTTTCCTTCACGAGCCAGCAGCGCCCGGATATGCGGCACCGACTCCGTCTTATCCAGCCACACCCGCATTCCCGCCCCGGCGTCGCTCGCCGCCTGCTCCAGCGACGTGCAGTCCGCCGCCGTCACCCGCAGGCTGTCGCCTTCCAGCCGTAGGTCCACGCTCACCAGCACTGCCATCCCTGCCTTGAGGATGTCGCGCGCGCCGTTCAGCACCTCGCTGAAGAACGTTACCTCATAGCTGCCGCCGCCGTCGGATAGCCGCACCCAGGCCATGCGGCTGCCGGTGCGGGTCGCGCGTTCCTTGCTGCCGATCACGCAGCCGGCCATCTTGATCCGCGTCGCGCCTGCCAGCCCGGCGGCCTCCATCCCGTGCGAGGGCACCACGCCCAGCCGCTTCAGCAAGGGACCATAGCTGTCCAGCGGATGCGCCGTCAGGTGGAAGCCGATGGCGTCGGCCTCGTAGCCCAGCCGCTCCATGCCGGGCCAGTCCGGGGTGGGCGGCAGGCGCAGCGCCTCCGGCTTGGCGCCGCCGCCGAACAGGCCGGTCTGACCGGACGCAGCCTCCTCCGCCTGGGCCTGGGCACGCTTGAGCACCAGGTCGGCGCCGGTGAACACCTGGGCGCGGTTGGTCGCGATGCCGTCGAAGGCGCCGGCGCGGGCCAGGTTCTCGATCTGCATCTTGTTGAGCTGCCGCGGGTCTATCCGCGCCGAGAAGTCCGCCAGGTCCGCAAACGGCCGCTCCGCACGCGCCGCCACCACGGCCTGCATCGCCGCGAACCCCACCTTCTTCACCCCCGCCAGCGCGTAGCGGATGCTGCCCTTGCCGTCCTCCCCCACCTCCACCCGGAAGTCGGCGCGGCTGCGGTTGATGTCCGGCGGCAGCACCGCGATGCCCATTCGCTGAGCCTCTTGCCGCAGGGCCGCGATCTTGTCGGTGTTGCTGATCGCCAGGTTCATGCACGCGGCCAGGAAGGCGACGGGATGGTTCGCCTTCAGCCAGGCGGTTTGGTAGGACAGCAGCGCATAGGCCGCGGCATGGCTCTTGTTGAAGCCGTAGTCGGCAAACTTCGCCATGAGGTCGAACACCTCGGTCGCCTTGACCGCCGGAATGCCCCGGCCCGTGGCGCCGCTGGTGAACACCTGGCGCTGCTGCTCCATTTCCGAGCGTATCTTCTTGCCCATAGCCCGGCGCAGCAGATCGGCTGCCCCCAGGCTGTAGCCCGCCATGGTCTGGGAGATCTGCATGACTTGTTCCTGATAGACCATGATCCCATAGGTCTCGGCCAGGATGTCGCGGATTTCCGGGTGCGGCGCTTCCCACGCCTCACCGTGCTTGCGGCGGCAATAATCGGGGATGTTGGCCATCGGTCCCGGGCGATAGAGCGCGACGGCGGCGATCAGGTCCTCGAACCGGTCCGGGCGCATCTGCCGCAGGACGTCGCGCATTCCCTGCGATTCGAACTGGAACACCCCGCCGCCGTCGCCGCGGGCCAGCATCTCGAACGTTTTGGCGTCGTCCAGCGGCAGGCGGTCCAGGTCCACCGGCTCGCCCAAGTCGTGCAGGATGCGTACGGCCTGCTGCAGGATGGTCAGGGTGGTCAGGCCCAGGAAGTCGAACTTCACCAGTCCCGCCTGCTCCACGTACTTCATCGAGTACTGGGTCACCAGGGTGTCGGCCTTGGGGTCGCGATACAGCGGCACCAGGTCAATCAGCGGACGGTCGCCGATCACCAGCCCGGCGGCATGGGTGCTGGCGTGGCGATACAGCCCCTCCAACTGCAACGCGACCTCCAGCAGGCGGCGGATGTTCTCGTCGCTGTCGCGCATCTCCTGCAGGCGCTTCTCGCCGTCTATTGCCTGGGACAGGGTGACGGGCTGGGTCGGGTTGTTGGGGATCAGCTCCGCCACCCGGTTCACCTGGCCGAACGGCATCCCCAGTACCCGTCCGACGTCGCGCACGGCGGCGCGGGCCTGCAGCTTGCCGAAGGTGATGATCTGCGCCACCCGGTCCGC
>CAXTDP010000198.1:0-8686 GCA_964242295.1 uncultured Acetobacteraceae bacterium
CGAGGACGAACTTCGGCCGCAGCGCCAGGGCACGGGCGATGCCGATACGCTGGCGTTGACCGCCGCTGAACTCGTGCGGATAGCGCCCGAGGTGTTCGCGCCGCAGCCCGACGACGTCGATCAACTGCTCGATGCGGGCGTCCCGTTCGTCGCGCGACAGCAATCCTTGCACGATCAGCCCCTCGGCGATCACCTGCCGCACCGTCATGCGGGGGTCGAGCGAACCGAACGGGTCCTGGAAGATTGCCTGGATGTCGCGCCGCACCCGCTTCAGCCGTTGGCGCGGGAGCGTCACCAGGTCCTCGCCCTCGAACAGGATCCGCCCGGATTGCGGGCGCTCAAGCCGTAGGATGGAACGTCCGAGGGTGGACTTGCCGCAGCCCGACTCGCCGACGAGGCCGAATGTCTCACCGCGGCGGATGGTGAACGAAACGTCGTCAATCGCCTTCAGCCACTGCGCGCCGCGCCCGAACCATCCACCGGCAATCTTGTAATAGGTGCGGAGGTTGGACACCTCCAGCAAAGGCGAGGCCTCTGCCGTAACCTCGCTGGGCTTAAGGCCCCCAGGACCTGGATGCTTAGTATCGGATTTCAAAGGCTCCGCCTTTGATGGGGTTCCAAGGGGCAACGCCCCTTTGACTTGCTCCACGTCAATACAACCAGCAAGCAACACGACGCCCGTCGCCCAGATCGCGAAGACCCGGGTCCACCGAGCAGGCCGTCATCGCATGGGCGCAGCGTGGCTGGAACGGGCAGCCCGGCGGCATCCGCAACGGGTTCGGCACCGCGCCTCCAATCGCGTCCAGCCGGGCGCCGCGCTTGGCCCGGGTTGGGATCGAGGCGAGCAGGCCGCGCGTGTAGGGGTGCTTCGGGTCCGCGGTCACCTGGGCGACGCTGCCCCGCTCCATGACCCGGCCGCCATACATCACCAGCACCTGCTCGCAGATTTCCTCGACGACGCCGATGTCGTGGGTGATCAGCAGCACTGCCGTGTTCACCCTCTGCCGCAGGCCGCGGATCAGGTCGAGGATCTGCGCCTGGATCGTCACGTCCAGCGCCGTCGTCGGCTCATCCAGGATCAGCAGCTCGGGCTCGTTCACCAGCGCCATCGCGATCATCACCCGCTGGCGCATGCCGCCGCTGAGCTGATGCGGATACTCCCGCAGCCGGCGTTCCGGAGCGGGAATGCCAAGCAGCTTGAACAGCGCCAAGGCGCGCGCCATCGCCTCGCCGCGGCCTTGGCCGCTGTGCGCGAGGAAGGCCTCCGCGACCTGGTCGCCGACGCGGTAGACCGGGTTCAGCGAGGTCATCGGGTCCTGGAACACCAGGCAAACCTGCCGGCCACGGATGCCGCGTATCTCCTGCTCCGACAGGCCCACCATGTCGCGGCCCTGCAGCAGCACGCGCCCGCCGGCGATGAACCCCGGAGGCTCCAGCAACCGCATGATGGACAGCGACGTCACCGTCTTGCCGGACCCGGACTCCCCCACGATGCCGAGACTGCCGCCACGCTCCAGCGCAAAGCTGACCCCATCCACCGCCCGGACAACGCCCGAACGGGTGCGGAAATGCGTCTGCAGGCCCTGCACCTCGAGCAAGGCGGCCCCGGATGCCGTCATTCCGGGCGCTGCACCCGGATTTTGCCACCCTGCATCACCAGCCGGACGTCGCCGAGCCGCGCCAGGTCATCGAGCGGGTTGCCGCGCACGACGAGCACGTCGGCGATCATCCCCGGGCGCAGCGTGCCGAACGTCTCCTCCACCCCCAGCACGCGCGCCGCAAGCCCGGTGCCGGCGGTGATCGCCTCCAGCGCCGGCATCCCTGCCTGGTGCATCAGCTCCAACTCAAGCGGCATGCCTTCGATGGTGGTGTAGCGCCAGCCGGCGTCGGTCCCCGCCACCCACGTCACCCCCGCCTCGCGCATCTTGCCGAACTGCGACATGTTCTCGTCGAACATGCGCAGCCAGCGGTCGAGCGCCACCTGCTCCTCGGGCGAGCGCCGCTCCATCGCCTGCAACGCCCTCAGCATGAAGCCGCCGACCGCAAGCGTGCTGGTGCAGATCACGCCGGACTTGGCGACGCGCGCCGCCGTTTCCGGCACATAGACCTGGCGGCCCGAGCGGTCGGCGATGAAGCCGGCATGCTCGATGCCGTCGAAGCCCGCCTCGATCACCCAGTCGGTGGCCTCGGCGCACAGGCAATGCGCCGTGATCTTGCGGCCGAGACGATGCGCCTCGTCGGCCAGGGCGGCGAGTTCCGCCCGGCTGTAGGACGGCAGCCAGGACATGGTGTTCAACGTGCCGCCGCCGGTCGCCATGACCTTGATGAAGTCCGCGCCGAGCTTGGCCATCTCGCGCACCTTCAGCCGCAGGCCGTCAACCCCGTCCGCCTCGCCGCCGAAATACCAGGTATGGCCGCCGGTGATGGTGATCGGCTGACCGCATGCGAGGATGCGGGCGCCGGTTCCATGGCCCAGTTGCAGCGCGCGCCGCGCCTCGAACACGGTGCTGCGCGCCCCGCCCACGTCGCGCACCGTGGTGATCCCGGCGTTCAGCGCCCGCGCCGCGCACAGCGTCGAGGTGGCCACGAGCACGCCGTCGCTCTCGCGGACTGCGGTCTCGAGCGTCACCCCGTTGCCCGGCAGGTTGAGATGGACATGGGTGTCGATCAGCCCGGGCAGCACGGTGCAGCCGGGGAAGTGCAGCTCCGCAGCACCCTCCGGCACCGCCCCCTCCGGCGCCCGGCCCGAGAATACATCGCGCACCTTGCCGTCCTGGACGATCAGGACGGCATCGGCAATGGGGGCGGCGCCGGTGCCGTCAATCAGGCGGTCGGCGTGGATGACGGTCGTGTTCACCGCGCTCATTTCTCCATCGCCGCCGCGCCGAAGTAGGCAAATCCGCCCCCTGAATATGACAGGCCGGTCAGCTTCTTGCTGGTCATGATCAGATCGACGTTCTGGCGGATCGGCAACTCGATCGCCTGGTCCACGATGATCTTCTGCGCCTGCGCGTAGATCGCCAGGCGCTTCGCCGGGTCGAGTTCCTGCTGACCGTCAAGCAGCAGCTTGGTCAGCGCCGGGTCGGTGAAGTGGCTCCAGTTGAAGTACTGGTCGGGTGTGAACCAAAGGCGCAGCGCGTCCGGGTCAACGCCGATATACTGGAGCGGGGTCAGCGACATGTCGCCCTTGATGTTCGCGGCGAGCCAGGCGGGCGTCGCCATCTGCTCCACCGTCGCGTCCATGCCGGCCTTGCGCAGGTAACCCTGGATCGCCTGGGCAAGCAGCGGATAAGAGGTCGAGGTGGAGATGGCGGTGATCTTGAGCGCGAGCCGCTTGCCGCCCTTCTCCCAGAACTCGCCCGGCTTGGTCCAGCCGGCATCCGTGAGCACCGCCGCCGCCTTGGCCGGATCGAACGGATAGGCGTTCTCCAGCCCGGCGTCATATCCGGTCATCCCGCTGACCAGCGGCGTGTTGCTGACCGGGTAGGCCCCGGCATCGGCAAGCTGGACCACGCCCTTCTTGTCCACCGCGTATTGGATCGCCTTGCGGACCGCGATGTCGTCGGTCGGAAAACTGCCGGCGTTGACCGGCGCGAAGATGCCCATGCCGGTGATCGGCATGGCAACCGAGTTGAAGCGGTTCATCTTGCCCAACGCGTTCCAGAACACCCCGGGCACGTCCTGGATCACCTGGGACTGCCCGGCCTGGAACTGGCTGACCCGCGCCTGCCCGCTGCTGACGATCTGGAACGTGAGCTGCGCGATGTTGGGCGGCCCGGTGAACTTGGTCGCCGGCGGGTTCCACATGTAGGCGTCGTTGCGCTTCAGCACGAGGCTCTGCCCCGCCTGGTAGCTGACGAAGCTGAACGGCCCGGTGCCGACGGGATGCAGCCCAAGGTCCGGCCCATACTCCTTGATAGCCTTGGGCGACTGCATGCCCAGATAGGGCTCGCCAAGCTGCGCCAGCAGCGGCGCATAGGGCGCGCTGCAACTCACCTGGACCACGTACTTGGACACCGCCTTGGCGGTGGTGCACGCCCCGAGCAGGCTCAGCGAGATCTTCGACTGTGTCGTGTTGTCGCCGATGTAGGCGAAGTTCGCCACCACTGCGTCGGCATCGAACGGCGTACCGTCGTGAAAGCTGACCCCCTCCTTCAACGTGAAGGTGTAGGTCTTCTTGTCGTCGGAAATCTCCCACTTCGTCGCCAGGCCCGGCGTGACCTGGAAGTCGGGAGTGAGCCAGACCAGCGTGTCGAACATGTTGATGTTGATCGGCCCGACATTGCGGTTGCCGGTCGTCGCCGGGTTCAGCGTGTCGAACGGCCCGGCCCAGCCGACCACGACCTTGGCCGCCTTGTCCGGCTCCGCAAGGGCAGGTTGGGCCAGCAGCGCGGCAAGGCCGACCGCAAGGTATTTCGAGGAAGGACACGGCAAATCGGTCTCCTTGGGCCAGAGATGGGGGGCTAGAAGCGGGCGAGGGTCGGGTCGAGCTGGTCGCGCAAGCCGTCGCCGATCAGGTTCACGCCAATCACCAGCAACGCAAGAAACACGCCGGGGAACACCGTGATCCACCAGGCGAGCGTGATGTAGTTCTGCCCGTCGTTCAGGATCGCACCCCATTCCGGCTGCGGCGGCTGCACCCCCACGCCGATGAACCCCAATGCGGCGATCCACAGCACGGCGACGCCGAGCCACGTCGTCGTCAGCACGATGATGCCCGGCGAAACATTGGGCAGGATGTGGCGCAGGATGATGCGCGGCGCCCCGGCGCCGAGCGTGACCGCGGCATCCACGTAGGGCAGATGCCGGACCTCGGCCGTCGCGCCCTCGACGAGCCGCGCGTAGATCGGCGTCAACACGACGGCGATGGCGATCACGCCGTTCACCAGGCCCGGGCCGAGCACCGCAGAGACGGTGAGCGCCAGCAGGATGCCGGGAAATGCGAGCATCAGGTCCACCAGCCGCATGATCACGAACCGGACCAGCCCTCCGGCATAGCCCGCGATCAGGCCCAAGGTGATGCCCGCGGCGCCGCCAAGCGCCACGACGCAGAAGCTGGCGAGGATGGTCGTCCGGCCGCCATACAGCACCCGCGCGAACAGGTCGCGCCCGAACGCGTCGGCGCCCATCGGATATGCCAGCGAGGGCGCGGCGAAGCTTGCCGTCGGGTCCTGCAGGTTGGGGTCCGCGGAGGTGAGCAGCGGCGCCGCCGCGAGCATCAGGACGAGCAGGCCCGAGATCACCAGTCCGGCGATCAGGCTGCGATGCCGCAGCACGCTGGCCAACGCCCAGCGCTGCGGCGGCAGCTCGTCCGGCGCAGCCACCGCCGACGCATTCTCCGCCGAAGCGTCCGGGGTCATGGCGTCACCGGCCTCCCACTCTCGGGTCGAGCACCGGGTAGAGGACATCCACCGCGAAGTTGCACAGCGCGTAGATGATGGCGATGATCAGCACGATCGCCTGCACCGTGAGGTAGTCCTTCGCCAGGATCGCCTGCACCAGCAGCCGGCCGATGCCGGGCCGCGAAAACACGGTTTCGACGATCACGGTGCCGGACAGCAACTGACCCACCTGCAGGCCGGCTACCGTCAACACCGGCAGCAGCGAATTCCGCAGCACATGCCGCCGGAACACCTGGCTCCGCCGCAGCCCCTTTGCCCGGGCCGTGAGCACGTGACGCTGCGTTTGCGCCTGCACCACGCTTGAGCGTACGAAACGCGCGTTGAACCCGGCGGTGCCGAGCGCCAGCGTGGCCGCGGGCAGCACCAGGCCCTTCAATGAGTCTCCGCCGACAACGTCGAACCAGGGAAGCTGCACGGCGAACAGCAGGATCAGCAGCAGGCCGAGCCAGAAGCTCGGAATCGACATGAAGGCGAGCGCAATCCCCATCGCCGCGGTGTCCAGCAGTTGATTGCGCCGCACCGCCGCCGCCACCCCGATGACGCAGCCGAGCAGCAATGACACCGACAGGCTCGCTAGCGTCAGTTCGATCGTCGCCGGCATGTTCTCTGCGACCAGCGACGCCACGGATTGCTGCTGCCCATAGGAGTAGCCGAAATCACCGCGCAGCACGTTGCCGAGCCAGATCACGTATTGCGTGGGGATGCTGCGGTCGAGCCCGAGCTGCTGATGCAGCCGCGCGATCAGCGCCGGGTCGCCGGCGTTGGTGCCGAGCATGACCACGGCCGGATCGCCGGGGATCAGGCGGATGATGAGGAACACGAGCAGCGTGACGCCGAACGCCAGCACGACGATGGACGCCAGGCGCCTGAGAACATAGCCGCTCATGGCGTGGGCCTAAGCCCTATGCCGTGTCCGGCCAGCCGGTTCCGTGCCCCTTGGATCGGGGTGCGGACGCAGGCTGCCCATCCCGCATGATGGGGCGCTGCAAGCGGCCGAGTGGCTGCCGGGGTCATGCACAAGGCTGCGGCGCCGGTCATGCCGGGTCCTTCGCAATGGAAGACGACGCGGCGTCCTCGATGATGGCTGGCTGGCGCGCATTTCTGGTCCGGCGCGGGTCGAAGAACAGCATGACCAGGAAGGCGATGCTCAACTGCAGCAGCGCTGCGTTGCCCCAGCCATGGGCGGCGTGGAGCACGCCGAGCGCCGGCGTGCGGTTCCGGTGGAAGCAACTGCCCGCCATGGTGAAGATCGCCGCGTTCTGCGGCGCCTCGCCGACGCTGGACACGGCGCGCCCAGGGCGCGGCGGAACTGGCATGGCATCCAGGGGTGCTCCGGCCAATGCAGCCAGCCATACCGCTCGTAGTGCGGCGCCGGGCCGGTCACCGCCGCATCGATCAGCTTCGCCTCAGCTGCCATCCCGCTCGTCACCTTGCCTCCGACGGACCCATGATGTCGGCCAAGCGTCAGGCCGGCAAGCGGGTTGAGTGTGTCAAGCTGCTTGAAATCGGGTGTCCAGCCAGAACGCAGGGGAGGCCATGATACGAAGGTCGAGCAGCTTGGAGCCAAGCTCGCTGGGCAACCTGGGCATACCATTGCCCACAACCGGCGTTGATCGAACTCACCCCGCGGGCGCAGCGGCAGGTTAGGGAGCTTGGCGCAGCCTACGTGAGGCTTGAGCGCCCTGGGGCCATGCGTAATCTGGCCGCAGCCGTCGCCGAAGTGGCCCGCTTGATCGAGCGCAGCCCTGTTGCCGGATTGCCAGCGCCCCGATCCTACCCGGCGCTGGCGCGGCCGGGCCAAGCCTGGGTCAAGGTCGGTCCTTGTTGGATACGCTACGGCACCCGGACGCCGCTGGTCATCACCGGCGTGTTCTACGAGGCTGCTGACATCCCCCCCACCGCGCGTAGCTGCTGCACGCGACAACCTTGGGCATGTTGATGTGAGTCATTGCGCTTTGCATCAGAAGCTCAGGGATGGCGAAGGCCGCTGGCATGAACCCGATCAGCCCTGACCCATCCGGCTGAGGAGAGAACCAGGCACGGCACAACTTTTGCTGAAACTCCAACCCGTGTCCGTCTTGGACCACGCCCCCGGTCCCAGGAGTTTCGCCGATGACCAGCCTTACCCGCCGTTTGCTTCTCGCCGGCAGCGGCGCCGCCTTGGCCGCCCCCGCCATCGTCCGGCCGGGCTGGGCCGCCGATACGGTGAAGCTCGGCTGCCTGTTCTCCTCCTCGGGCACGATGGCCAACCTGGAGGGCCGGATGAACTACGTGGCCAGGATGGCGGCGGACGAGCTGAATGCCGCGGGGGGCGTGCTGGGCCGCCAGGTCGAGATCGTCGTTACCAACCCGGCGTCGGACTGGCCGACCTACGCGCAGATGGGCCGCCAACTGCTGCAGGAGCAGAAGGTTGCGGCGCTGCTGGGCTGCTGGACGTCGGTGTCGCGCAAGTCGGTCCTGCCGGTCGTCGAGCAAGGCGACGGCCTGCTGTTCTACCCGCTGCACTTCGAGGGAGAAGAGAATTCCAAGAACGTCGTTTACATGAACTCGCCGCCGTCCAGCTCGGTGCTGCCCGCGGTGGATTACCTGATGGGCGCCGAAGGTGGGAACGCCAAGCGGTTCTTCATGCTGGGCAGCGACTACGTTTGGCCCCGCACCATCAACAAGATCCTGAAGGCGTACTGGAGCAGCAAGGGCATCCCGGCGTCCGCGTGGAAGGAGGAGTATGTCCCCTTCGGGTTCAGCAACTTCCAGAACCTGGTGAACCAGATACGCAGCTTCGCCAGCGCCGGCGGAGAGCAGCCGATCGTGGTGCTGACGGTGGTCGGCAACTCGATCCCCGATTTCCTGCGCGAATACGTGAACCAGGGGCTGAAGCCGACGGACATCCCGGTGCTGGGGCTAGACATGGTTGAGGCCGACCTGGAGGGACTCAACACCGCCGGGCTAGTTGGCAGCCTGAACTGCTGGGCCTACCTGCAGAACGCGCCGGGGCCGCGCAACCAGAAGTGGCTGGCGGACTGGGCGGCCTATGTGAAGAAGAGCGGTGCGCCCTACCATCCCAACGTCGCGATTGACCCGATGGTGTCCACGTATGACAGCGTCCACCTGTGGGCGCTGGCGGCGAAGAAGGCCGGGTCGTTCGACGTGCCGGCGGTGCGCGCGGCCTTCCCCGGCCTGACGTTCGATGACCCGTCCGGCTACACGCTGACCATGACGGGCGACAACAACTATGTCGGACGCGGCGTGTTCATCGGCTCCGTCAACGACAAGCAGGGCTTCGA
>CAXTDP010000199.1:0-8681 GCA_964242295.1 uncultured Acetobacteraceae bacterium
CGAGGCTTGCCGGCTCCGGAACCGTCGTCTCCTCCGCGATGGCCTGCAGGGCTTGCGCGGTCGCCGGATCAATTCCGAGCGCCGCGGCTGCCTGCTCACCTCCGCCGAGCTGGCCCGCGTCATAGCCGGTGATGCGGTCGAACAGCGTCAGCGCGCTCAGGTAGGCGCCATACTTGCTGGGATGGTAGCCGATGGGCGTCGTGCAGCACGCCGCTGCCAGGTCGGCCGGGCCGTCCCACAGGTTCACCTGACCGGCAGGCTCGGTCGCCAAGTAGGGGTTGCGCTGCGCCACGCCCTGCTCGATGGCGTTGATCCAGGCATCCCCGGCATAGGCGACGCCGGTGATCCCGGCGTTCTGCGCGGCCACGCTGCTGTAGGCATTGTGCAGGTCGGCGGCCATCGTCTCGATCGGCGCGCCGACATAGGGCTGGTTGACGCCGCCAATGCTCGATCCCTGGATCAGCGGGCTGGTGTAGGTATAGGACGCGAGCGGCTGCGTTTCATACAGGTAGATGCCAGCCGCTGCCTTGCCGGCCGCGCTGTCTGCCTGATCTATCTGGCTGACAAGGGTGTTCGCGCCGGTGACGAAGCCGGCGAAGTTCCCGCGCGTGGCGTTGCCCAGGCTGTTCGGGTTCGGCAGCGGCGTGAAGCTCTGCTCCTGCAGCACGACTTGGTTATAGGGCGTGCCGGTCAGCGGGTTGTTCAGGATCGCCGGCAGGCGCGAAGCCGTGGTTGCGCCCAGGAGGGTCGCGCTGCTGACGGCATCAATGGACACGTTGTAGCTCAGCCCGGCTTCCTGGGTCAGCGTGAGGAAGATGCCAGGGATGCCGCCGTAAGGACCGCTCTCGAAAGTGCCCTGCGCCGGGGCGGTGGTCTCGGCTGAGGAGCATGTGGCGGCGGTCAGGCAGTTCACGTCGTGGACGTTGCCCGTGCCGGCGCCGAAGCCGCTCATATACGTGCGGACCGGGTCATATTTGCCGTGGGTGAAGCTGTTGCCCAGGAACAGGATGTCCACCGGCGCGGCAAGGGCGCCGGCGGGCAGGAGGACGGCAGCGATGGAGAGCAGTCGTGCGGTGCGCATTGCGTTTCTTCCCAGGTTTGCTTTCCGCTCTGGTAGCCGGCTCTCCATCACAATGTAAAATATCTCGACTAGGGGTCCTTCATATGTTTTTCGTATGTGCATGGAGCTGCGCCACCTCCGCTACTTCTGTGCCGTTGCCGAGGAAGGGCACATCACCCGGGCTGCTGCCCGCCTCGGGCTGCAGCAGCCGCCGCTGAGCCAGCAACTGCGCGCCCTGGAGGCGGAGGTCGGGGCTGCCCTGTTCCACCGCACCCCGCGCGGGGTGGTCCTGACGGAAGCCGGGCAGGCGTTCCTGCCTGAAGCCCGGGCTGCGCTCGATGCTGCCGGCCGGGCTGCTGCCGGCGCCCGGCGGGCGGCGGAGGGCCGGGCAGGCGTGCTGCGGATCGGTTTCGTCACCTCGGCCGCGCTGCATCCGGCTGTTCCCAGCCTGATCCGCGCCTTTGTCGCCGCCAACCCGGCGGTGTCCCTGACGGTCACGGAGGGCAACGCGGCCGAACTGACGGAGCAGTTGGGGCGCGGCACGCTGGATGCCGGCTTCCTGCGGCTGCCAGTCGCGCCGGTGGACGGTTGCGTGCTCACCGAGTTGCTGCGGGAGCCGGCGCTGCTCGCCTTGCCGTCAGGGCACCCGGCGCTGGAGGGGACCGGAACGGACGGCCCGCCGATCCACCTGCGTGCGCTTGCGGCGGAACGGTTCATCCTGGTGCGACGCGGCAAGGCGCCGGGGCTGTATGCGGACCTGGTTGCCGCCTGCCGTCGTGCCGGGTTCGAGCCGGAAGTGGCGCAGCAGGTGGACCGGATGCTGACCAACCTGAATTTGGTGGCCGCGGGAGCCGGTGTTTCCGTCGTTCCCGCGTCCATGGGCGGGATACATCGGGGACAGGTCGCCTTCCGCGCCATCGCGGACCAGCCGGGACTGGAGGCGCCGTTGAACCTGCTGCACCGGGAACGGCCCCCGCCGGCCGTGGCGCGGTTCGCCGCAGTGGCGGTTGAAACCTGCCAGGCTGCCCCGCGGCGTCTTACCTGACAGGGTGGACACGGAGACGCCGTGCCCGGACGGCAGGGGCAGCAAACGCAGGACTCCTCCCTCCCAAGCTGCTACCTTCCCAGTGAAGGAGGGGCAGGCATGGCAGCGTTCAAGGGCAAGGCGCCGGGCAGCGGGTCCGGGGAAATGTCGCGCCGCACCGTGCTGCTGCGGCCCCAGATCGGCCTGACGCCGGCACAGCAAACCCAGGCCCGCCGCCTGCGCCGCGGCGGCGCCGAGCCGGAGGCCATCGCCGAGGCCCTGTCCCTGCCATACGAGGAGGTGGAAAAGGCGCTGCTGCAGATGCGGTCCCCCCGCCCGGAAACCACGCGCGGCACGCTGAACGTCACCCTCGCGGCGCATAAGCTCATCATGAAGGAACGTATCGGCGACGAGCCGATCTGGCAGACCATGGACCGCATGCTGGACGAGCTGCTGCGCCTGCGCGCCGCCGCAGCTCCGCCGAAGCGCCGTGCCGCCGCCGCGCCGCAGGAAGACCTGCCGCTGCTGGCGCCCACCCCCCGGCAACGTGAGTAGCATCGCCCTATCCGCCGCCTTAAAAACGTGACACATCGGCGCAATGTTGTACCTGCTCCACGACGCGGCGGCTGCCGCCATCTTTCCGATACGTGCCTGGGCGCAAGCCGCCAGCTCCGTGATGCGGGCCACCCCCGGTCCTGACTTCCTGACCGTCGGCGCGCGTTCCATGGTCGCCTGGGCCGACGTCGCCAACGACGTACTGCGCCCGCGCGGCAAGCCCGAGTGGAACATCAAGCTGAAGCGCGGGTCCGAGGAGCCGCTGCACGAGACCGTCGAGCTGGACCTGCCCTTCGTGCGCCTGATGCGATTCCAGGCGCCCGGCGCCCCCGGCCCCCGCGTGCTGCTGGTGGCACCCATGAGCGGGCATCATGCGACGTTGCTGCGCGGCACCGTGCAGGACATGACGGACGCGGGATTCGAGGTTTACGTCACCGACTGGCGCGACGCCCGCGTGGTGCCGCTGCTGCACGGCGACTTCGACCTGAGCAGCTACGTGGAAACCGTGATCGGCTTCCTGCAACACCTCGGCCCTGAGACGAACGTCGTCGCCGTGTGCCAGCCGGCGCCGGCCGTGGTCGCCGCGGTGTCGCTGATGGCTGCCCGCAACGACCCGGCGCAGCCGCGTAGCATGACGCTGATGGGCGGCCCGGTGGACACCCGCTGCGCCCCCACCGTCGTCACCAAGCTGGCACAGGAAAAGCCGATCACCTGGTTCGAGCGGCATGTCGTCACCACCGTGCCGCCGTGGCACCCCGGGGCGTTCCGCCGGGTGTATCCGGGCTTCCTGCAATTGGCGGCGTTCATCTCCATGAACCCCGACCGGCACATGGAAGCGCACCGGCGCATGTTCGACCACCTGGTGAAGGGCGATGAAAGCAGCGCCGCGTCGCACCGGCGGTTCTACGACGAATACCTGGCGGTGATGGACGTGCCCGCCAGCTACTACCTCGAAACAGTCGAGACCTTCTTCCAGAAGCACGACCTGGCCGACGGCCGCATGATGGTGCGCGGCGAGCTGGTGGTGCCGTCCGCCATCCAGCACACAGCGCTGCTGACGGTCGAGGGAGAGCTGGACGACATCTCGGCGCCGGGCCAGACCATTGCGGCGCAGACGATCTGCAGCGGCATTCCGGCGGAGCGCCGGATGCAGTACTTGCAGCCAGGGGTGGGCCATTACGGCATCTTCAACGGACGGAAGTGGCGGAGCGAGATACTGCCCCGCATTGGCGAGTTCATCCGGGCACAGTAGCCGCCGCCCGTTCCCTCCGGACAACGGCCAGGAAACAGGGCACCGGCATCACCCGGCCGCCTCTTCTCCGACTTGGTTCAGCCTGTGCGGCTATATTCGTCCCGGCACTGCCACGGAAGGCCTACAAGCAAACAGGACCAGTCCACACCCCGGACAAAAAAGAGGCGGTGCCCGAAGGCACCGCCAAGTTTAGGGAGGAAACGTCCTGCAGACATGCGGCAAAGCCAGCATGTTGCAATGCACAATCTGGCGGAACCTCATGGATTCTACAAGTATGGATTAGGTTAACTTATGTCACGAACCCGTGTGTGAAGTTGGCGCGTCTTTCCCGTTGGCGGCCGCCAATCCCCACGCTGCCGAGCGGTCCACGTGTAGCGTGCATCTCCCTCCAGCAAATGCAGGCTGTCTTGCAGCCGGTTGCGCTCCAGCCACCCAACCGCCGCCTCCAGCTCCGGGAGCGTCATCGCGGCCCGGCTCTTGCCCAACACCCGCTTGAGCACGGCATTATAACGGTGGTAGCCGCCCTGCCCATGCGTGGTCAGCAGCGCCCCCTCGTCCTCCACCACCTGCGCCGCCACCATCTCGCCCACACGGGCGCGCAGGCGACGCTCGGCGATGCTGGGCGGCTCCAGCAGCGCCCCCTGCGGGTCCGGCTCGGAGGGATGCAAGGTCAGCTCGGGGCCGGGCTTCAACAGCTCATAGCGCATCGCCAGCGCGTTGCTTTCCAGCGGCACGATGCCGCGCTCCTCGTCCTTCTCGGCCCGCAGGTCCTGCAGCCATAACGGCAGGTGCCCCTGCTTGCGCGGCACCGGCCGCTTGGCCAGTGTCCCCTGCTCCGTCTCGACCCGGCGGCGGAAACGGGCGAACAGCGGGTCGTCGGGGTGGAACACCAGGGCGCGTTGCGAGTCGTACGGCCCTGCATTCGGGTCAATGCGCGTGGCCCGGGCGACCATCTGCTCCAGCCAGGGGCGGCTGCGTATGTGGGTCAGCGCGGCCACCACCGCGACCTCCGGCGCATCCAGCCCTTCATAGGCCATTGCCACCGTCACCAGCACCGTCGGCTCCGCCCGCAGGCGGTAGCTGGCGAGGGTTTCGCGCGCGTCCCGCTCGTCGCTGGTGGCCAGGCGCACCGTGTCCTGCTGCGCCCGCGGCACCCACGCGCGGACGACCTCCTGGTAGTGCCGGGCCGCCGCCTGGTCCGGTGCGACCACCAGCAGCTTGCCCAGTCCGCGCGCGCCGTCCCCCAGTTCCCGGCGCCGGCGCGCCCGCAGGTCACGGGTCGCCACGAAGGCTTCCCGCAGCAACTCCCCGGCGAACCCGGTCCGCAGGGCGGTGAACAGCGCAGGCCGGGTCTGCTCGGTCGGCCAATGGTTGAACAGCCGGTGCGGCCCGACCTGGGTCGGCAAGCCATCGGGCTGCTTGACGTCGTAATCGAGCCAGCTCGCCTCGCCATCCAGCGCCCCGAACACGACCGGCAGCACCGCCCGCTCCGCCAGGGCCTGGGCGCGGCTGTAGCCGACGACGGCCCAGCCCGGCGCCTGCAGGTCCACCTCCCGCGTCGCCGAGCGCGGGCCTGGACGGTAGGGCAGCCACAGGATGCCCCGCCCGTCCGCCCGCTCCAGGGTGCCGGACAGCAGCAGGCGCAGGCGCGCGGTTTCCAGCAGCGGCTGCAAGGCGAGGCTCCAGCCCGATGCCTCGGCGGCACCCGGTTCGGCCAGCGGGTCGGGCGCCGAGTCGGACAGGGCAGGCAAGTGGTGCACCTCGTCCACGACCAGCAAATAGCGGTGGCGGGAGAACTCGGCGAGGTGCAGGTCCGGGGCGGCGGCGACGCCCTGATACGTCGTGACATAGCCCGCCAGGCCGCGGCACGGGTCCGGCTCGTTGCCGGCGGCGCGCACGGACAGGGCGTGGTCCAGGCCATTGCGCCAGGCCGGGTCGGCGAAGGCCTCCTCCGCTTGCAGGCGCAAGCTGTCGCGCGGCACCACCCAGCATACCCGGTCCACCACCCCGGCGCGGATCAACGCCGCGGCAGCGATGACCGGCAGCAGGCTCTTGCCGCCACCCGGGGTGACGGCGGCCAGGATATCGGACATGCCTTCTGCTTCCCCGGCGGCGACGGCCTGGACGATGGCGGCCACCCGGGCCTGATGGGTTCGCAACGGGCGTGGCACGCAGGGATGCTCCTGGCATTGATGCGTCCTACCATCAGTCCAGGCGAAGGCTTTGTGAATCCCCAAAATACGCCGTCACCGAAGCCGTGTGACCGGCCCAGCGCGGGACGGACACGCCGGCCCCGGAGCAGCCGGCGCCGCCGATGGCCCGACACCACCCTGCAGCGCCGGCCATCACGCCCGCCCCGCCCGGCAGCAGGGCCGTGCAGGTTACTCCTTGCCCATGTCCATCAGCAGACGCTCGGCCTTCGCGTCCTCGATGCGGTTCACCATGCGGCGGGTCTCGTGGCGGTCCCGTGCCGTTTTGGTCAGCGTCACGCAGGACTGGACCAGCATGACGATGCCCATCGCAAGGTAGCCCTTGAGCCAGATGTCAATCGGCATGAAGAACACCCCGGCGGCCACCATGACGGCAGCGCCGATGAACGAGGCATAGGTGAAGCTGACCCAGGCCGAGGAATGCTGGGCAGTAGGTTGCGAGGTCATGGTGCGTTCCTTGAATGAAAGTGGAAGTGCCGTGAGTTCAGGCTGCGGCCGCCGGGCTGGCGCCGCGCGCCTTGCTGGCAAGGCGGTTCATGACGTCGTCGAGCGAGGACGTGACCACCGCTCCAAAGCCATTCGCGCCGAGCCGCGCCGCAACCGAGCTTGCCGCAACCTCTGCGGAGGCGCTTTCAATCGTGCCGAGCGCGGTTTCCACCGCCTTCTCCCGGCACTGACGGGTCCGCAGCCGGGCCAGGGTTGCCTCCCCATCGGCAAGGGAGCTTGCGGCGGCCAGGTTGCCATGGCGGGCGCCGGCCCGCAGGCGCCGGACCGCCTCCGCCGCCTGGGCAACGGAGCGTCCGCGCTGCAGGGCCGCAAGGCGCCGGGTGGCATCGCGATAGGCCGCCTGCATCGCCGCGACCTCGTTCTCGAAGCCCGCATGCGTGCTTTGGGCCGCATCACGATCCGCCTCGACGGCCAGGATCGCGGCGGCGGCCTCCCGGGCCAGGTCCTCGCGGCCACCTTGCAGGGCGGCAACGGCGCGGGCTTCCAAGTCGGCCAAGGTTGCCTCGGCCTTGGCGGCCCGGCGGCCCTCCGCTTCCTGCTGCACCATCGCCACCGCCAGCGCCCGCTTGCCAAGCTCGGCGTCGGCCATGACGTCGCGGATTTGCTGGTCGAGAATCCGGAAGGCGTTCCGATCAATCAGGTCCTCCTCCGCCTCGGCGGCCTGTCCGCGCAGCAGGGTGGCGAGTGTCTTGAGCATCGGTGGTATCTCCTCTATGAACACCGTTCAAAACAACCATCACACATCTCTGAACGACGTTCAAGCACTTTCTGAACACTGTTCAAAATCGAGGCCGAACCAGCATGGACGCTAACGGGCGCCGCGCCCTTCTGCGGGAAAACCTGATCACGGCTGCGGAGGGCGTCATCGCCCAAGGTGGCCTGCCGGCCTTGCGGGCACGCGATCTCGCGGCGGAAGCCGGCTGTGCCGTCGGCGCGATCTACACTGTGTTTCCCGATCTCGACGGGCTGATCCTCGCCGTCAACTTGCGGACCCTGGCCCTGTTCGAAGCAGAGATCGCCCGCAGCGGCGGCAATGCCGCGGCAACCAGGTGCAGGGACGCCGAGACGGCGGTTGACGAGCTTGTCCGCCTTGCCTTGGCCTACCTCGCCTTCGCGCGGGCCAACGCCCCCCGCTGGCGCGCATTGTTCCAGCATCGCATGGCGAGCGGCCCGGTCCCCGACTGGTATCGCTCCGAGCAGGTCCGCCTGTTCCGCTACATCGAGGCGCCGCTGGCCCGGCTTTGCCCCGTCCTCACGGACGCGGAGCACGAACTGAGGGCGCGGTCGCTGTTCTCGGCCACGCACGGCCTCGTCAGCCTCGGCATGGACGAGAAGCTGATGGCGCTATCCCCTGCCACGCTTGCCGGGGAACTGGAAACCGTCGTCCGCGCCCTAAGCCGCGGCCTGGCGTCCCAGCCCGCGCCATAGCGAGCAAGGCGCCGGCCTGCCCGGATGGCAGCCTAGAACGGCCACCAAGCCTTATCCCCGCAGCGCCTTGACCATCGTGCTGCCCAGGGCAGCCGGGCTTTCGGCGACATGGATGCCGGCCTGGCGCATGGCCTCGAACTTGGCCTCGGCCGTATCCTTCCCCCCGCTGATGACCGCCCCGGCATGGCCCATCCGGCGGCCCGGCGGCGCCGTCGCCCCGGCGATGAAGCCCACCACCGGCTTCGGCGACTTGGCGCGGGCGATGAACTCGGCGGCATCTATCTCCGACTGCCCGCCGATCTCGCCGATCATGACGATGCTCTGCGTTTCCGGGTCGGCCAGGAACATCTCCAGCACCTCGATGAAGTCCGTCCCCTTCACCGGGTCGCCGCCGATGCCGACGCAGGTGCTCTGTCCCAGCCCGGCCGCCGTCGTCTGGCTCACCGCCTCATACGTCAGCGTCCCACTGCGGCTGACGATCCCCACCGAACCCCGCCGGTGGATATGCCCCGGCATGATGCCGATCTTGCAGGCGTCGGGCGTGATCACGCCGGGGCAATTCGGCCCGATCAGGCGCGAGGCGCTGCCCGACAGCGCCCGCTTCACCCGCACCATGTCCAGCACCGGGATGCCCTCGGTGATGCA
>CAXTDP010000200.1:0-8676 GCA_964242295.1 uncultured Acetobacteraceae bacterium
CGCGCTTGCGGCGGCGGTCGCGCAGGTCGTCGAAGGCGTCGGCCCAACCCGGCTCCCGGAAGGGCAGCGCGTCCGGGTTTAGCTGGAACAGCGCGGCGTCGCCGGCCCGCCCGGCCTCGGCGCCGTCCAGCGACCCCTTGGCGCGCACCAGCGCCGCGTTGACGGTGGCCTGCAATTCGGATGGCACAACGCCGACCCGGGTCCGGGAGGTTTCAAGCGTATGGCGCAGATCGTCCAGCTCGCGCTTCAGCTTTGCCTGGCGGCGCCCGGTTTCGTCGTCCAGGTCCGTCCGGGCGCGGTTCGCGCGCTCGTCGGCCTGCTCCGCTTCAACGGCTGCGGCCAGGTCGCGCGCCTTGTGGATGCCGTGCTGCATCAGCCGTTTGGCAATGCGGTCGCCGATGACCTGGCCGGCCGAGCCCAGCTCGGTGCGGATGCGCTCGGTCTTCCGGACCAGGGCATCGAGCACGATGTCCTCTTCCCGCTGGTCGAACATAAAGTGCCGGCACCATACCTGCGGCGACGGCTGCAGCTTGCGGTCGATGCGGCCGTTGCGCTGCTCCAGGCGCGCAGGGTTCCAGGGCAGGTCCACATGGATCAGGTCGTGGCAGCGGGACTGCAGGTTGATGCCTTCCCGGGCCGCATCGGTGCAGATCAGGATGCGCAGCGGCTCGACGGCCGGGTCGGCGTTGAAGGCGCGTTTCAGAGCCTCCCGCCGGTCTTGGGTCGTGGCACCGGTAAAGGCGGCAATGCGCGGGCCGGCCGGCGTTTCCAGGTCGAGGTTCGCCAGCGCAATGCTCAGCCTGCGCTGGAGCCAGCGGCGGGTGGCCTCCCACTCCGTGAACAGCACGAGCCGGCGCCCGTTCCATCGGTCGCCGGGCGCCATGTTGGTGCGGACCCAGTGATCCAACCAGCCGACGCGCAGGTCGGAGGCTTCCTTGTGCTGCTCCGCCAAAGCCAGCATTGCGTCAACCCGAGCGAGTTCGGCCGCCAGCTCCGCGTCCGTCGCCGCCACGGCGCCCACGGCCGTTGCTGCCTCCGTCGCGGCGTCCTCCTCAAGCTGCAACGCCAGTTCGGCGCTCTCCTGGTCAATGGCCTCGTCCTCCGGCTCTGGCGCCCCGGCAACGAAGGCCCTGGCTGCGTCCGTGGCAGCGCGTCCGCGCGTGGCCAAGCCAGCCCGATGAACACGGAGGGTGCTGGCAAAGGCGGCAATAGAAGACAGAAGGCGCTGCTGCAATCCTACGAAGGCAAGGCGGCCCTGGGTCGCCTCCTGCGCCGGGGATCGGGCGAGGCGCGCAGCGCGCATGGCGCCGTACTCGGCGAGCATCCTGGCTAGCGCCAGCTCGGGTGCGTTTGGCGGCAACCCAGTGAGGTGGACAGTCTCTACCACCCGTTCCGGGAACTGCTCGCCCAGCAGGCGCAGGTCGGACTTGAGGCGGCGGACCATCACCGGCTCAAGGTCAGCAGGCTGGACGGGGACGCCCCGGGTGAAGCGCTGCGGGTCCAGCATCGCCAGCAGGCGGGAGAAGGAGTTGGGGTGGCCGTTGTGCGGCGTGGCGGACAGGAACAGCCGGTGCTCGAACCGGCCGGCCAAGTCGTCCAGAGCGCGGGTGAACTGGCTGTCCACGGCATAGCGTCCCCCGCTGGACGGCGCAGCGTGGTGGGCCTCGTCGAGGATGAGCAGGCTGCGCGGCCGGAAGCCGCCCAGCGCTTCCCGCAGGCCGGCGACGTAGGTCTCGTCGGCCAGCAGGCTGTGCGAGATCAGGAACCGCGACCCGGCGAGCCAGGGATTGGTCAGGAAGCCGCGGCTGCGCCGCAGCGCCACGATGTGTTCGCGGTCCACAACAGTGAAGGCGAGGCCGAACTTCGTCTCCAACTCGTCCTGCCATTGCGGGATCATCCCGGGCGGCGCGGCAACGACCACCAGGTCTATGCGCCGGCGCAGCAGCAGCTCGCGCACGATCAGCCCGGCCTCGACGGTCTTGCCCAAACCCACGTCGTCGGCGATCAGCAGGTTGACCCGTGGCAGGCGCAAGGCTTTGCGCAGCGGCAGCAGTTGGTAGGCGTTGAGCTGGATGCCGGCGCGGAACGGCGCCTGGAACAGGTCGCGGTCGCCTGCGGTCGCCGTGTTCCACTCCAGGGTCCGCAGGTAGGCGGCGAACGTGGTAGGGTCGTCAGTCCCGTTCTGGGCCAGGGTGGACCAGGTGTCAGCGTCGCTCCGGCGGGCGTCCATCTCCACCGGCCAAGCAACTTCGACGACTTCGCCCTGGGCGTCGTCGTCAACGCAGGCGAGGCGAACGGCCCCGACGTCGCCCAGCATGGGCATGCCCTCGACCAACCAGCGGCGGCCGCGCACCTCAACGAACTCGCCAGGTTGAGGGAGTGCTAGGGTCAGGATCGTCTCCCGGCAGGTGGACTGCGAGGAGCAGCCTTCGTTGTACGATCCTGTAGGGAAACCGAGAGAAGATCAATCAAGGCTATGACTGGAAATGTTGGCGTGAAGCGTCGCGCACTAAGGCGACATGATCCTATCCACCCCCGCCCTGATACTGCCCTCTTTCAGGTCAGTGTGCTGGCGGAGGGCGTTCTACGTTGCACGATCAGGTTTCGCTTCCACCCGCTACGCTGTCAGCGTAGTGTCCACCAGTGCGCTTCGATTGGGACCCGGTCAAGAGCGAGCTGAACCGGCAGGAGCGTGGGTTCGGCTTCGACTTTGCAGCCTTGATCTTCGAGGGCGCCACCATCGAGTGGCCGGACGACCGGCGGGACTACGGGGAGGCGCGCGTGCGGGCGATCGGAGAAGCGGACGGCTTGGTGCTGTATGTCGTCTTCACCGACCGCGGCGACGTGCGCCGGATCATCTCGGCCCGGCTGGCCAGCAGGAAGGAGCGGGACCGATGGCACGCGAGCCGATGACGCTGGACGAGATCAGGGCCAGCCGCCCAAGGGTGGACCGGGCCAGGATTGCAGCCACGACGGAGGAGGATGTCCGCCGGCACCAAGTCGAGGACGGTGAGGACCCCGACGCGCCGCTGCCGCCGTTCCGGCCGGCGCCAGACGTGCGAGCGATCCGGGCACAACTTGGCATGACGCAGGAGGTGTTCGCCAGGGCGATCGGCGTACCCGTAGCGACGGTGCGCAACTGGGAGCAGTCCCGCACTGGCATGGACCCAGCCGTCCGGTCGCTGCTGCGGGTCGTCGAGCGCGAGCCTGATGCGGCGTTGCGAGCGTTGGCGGGCTAAACAAACCGCTGCCTTTGACTTTTCTCAGGGCTACGCCGCTGCCGGCGAGAGGTCCAGTCCTGGCCGAAAGCGGGCTTGCTGAGTGTCCGTCATGGTTGGTTAGACGGACAGCCATCTTGTGTGACGTCACGCACCACAGCGGGCCATGAGGTCGAAACCCAGCTTACGGTTGCCGTTGGTGGACAGCAGCTCCTGGGCCGTCCCCCGGTGACAAGGATGGCGCCCAGCAGGCTCGCGTGTTCCGTTTTCAAGAGGCATGGGCAGCCATCTCCGGCTGTGCCGAAAGCCAATGGCGAAAGGCGGCCATGGCCGCTGTCTCGCCGCGCGATTTCAGGCGGGTCAGCCAGTACTCTGCCAGAGACACCCCAGCCTCGAAGGGGCGCACCAGACGGCCTCGGCCCAGGTCGCGCTCGAACATGCGCGCCGGCAGCAACGCGACGCCGGCACCCTGCACCGCAGCTTCCGCCATAGTCAGGGAAGAGTCGAACACGAAGCCGCGGACGTTCGGGGCGGGCAGGTCAACCCCGGCGAACCAGTGTGCCCACTCGTCGACACGGTAGGAGCGCAGTAGCGTCTCGCGCATCAGGTCGGCCGGCTGCCGCAGCCGCCGGGCCAGCGCCGGCGCGCAGAGCGGGGTGAGCGGCGCTGCGAACAGCCTGAGCGCTTCCGTGCCGTGCCACGCGCCGTCACCGAAGCGAATGGCGCAGTCCAGCCCTTCCCCCGCCAGATCGACGCGATTGTTGTTGGTCAGCAGCCGCAGGTCCACGAAGGGATGCGAGGCGTGGAAGTCCCCCAGCCGCGGCAGCAGCCAGCCGGTGACGAAGGTGCCGACAGCGCCCAACGTCAGCACCTCCCGCAGCCGCCCGCCCTCGAAGCGTTCCAGCGTGCCGGTAATGCGACGGAAGGTGTCGGTCAGGACCGGCAGCAGGGCCTCGCCCTCCTCGGTCAGCGCCAGCCCCCGCGGCAGGCGGCGGAACAGCGGCACGCCCAAGATTTCCTCAAGGCCCTTCACCTGATGGCTGACCGCCGCTTGGGTGACGCGCAACTCCAGACCAGCACGGGTAAAGCTGAGCTGTCAGGCCGCTGCTTCGAAAGCGCGCAAGGCGTTCAACGGCAGGTGCGGGGGAGCCATGGACCCATGCATTAGTTTTCTTGGGGGCTCCTGCAAAGGACGATCGTTTGTGCGAAGCCTACCGGCCGCGCAGTTTCCGCTCGCCAGAGGGAGACAGGCACATGATCGGTAGGCGGCAATGGATAAGTGGCGCAGCGGCGGCACTCGGCGGCTGCGCGAGGCTAACACGGGCACAAGCAGCGGGCGGCCTCGCCGGCCTGTCCAGCCACTTCGCGCGGATCGAGGCGGCGCGCGGCGGGCGCCTCGGCGTTGCAGTGCTCGACACCACGAGCGGGCAGGAGGCGGGCTACCGCCAGGACGAGCTTTTCCCCATAGCCAGCACCTACAAGACGCTGGCGGCGGGCGCCGTGCTGGCCCGTGCCGATGCTGGCCTGGACAGCATGGAGCGGCGTGTCCGCTTCACTCGGGAAAACCTGGTGACCTACTCACCCGTGACCGAGAAGCAGGCCGGAGGCGAGGGCATGACGCTGGCCGCCCTGTGCGAAGCGGCCATCGTCACCAGCGACAATACCGCGGGCAACCTGCTGTTCGATGCCGTGGATGGCCCGGTCGGGCTGACTGCGTGGCTCCGCACCCTGGGCGACCACGTGACGCGGCTGGACCGGAAGGAAACCGCATTGAACGAAGCTCGCCCCGGCGACCCGCGGGATACGACCAGCCCTGCGGCCATGCTTGCGGACCTGCATGCCCTGACGCTGAGTTCCGTCCTGTCCAAACCCGCCCGCGAGACTCTGCAGGGCTGGTTGCGAGGCTGCAAGACGGGCAACGCGCGGCTGCGGGCAGGATTGCCGCAGGGCTGGTCAGCTGGGGAAAAGACCGGCAGCGCAGAGAACGGCACCAGCAACGACGCCGGGCTGCTCTGGCCACCGGATGGTGCCGCACCGGTGCTGGTGGCCGCCTATCTGACGGGCGGTTCGGTTGATAGTGCGATCCGAGATGCTGCGCTGGCAGATGTTGGCGCCGCAGTGGCGGAGGTTTTTTCAAAGTAGGATTGTAGCTACTGCTTTGGGGTGTGTCCTGGGGCCGCGTTCATGGAGGGAACTGGTGGTCAACTGTCCGGTTGGGTTGGTTTGACGGACACGGGCACGCTGCTGGGCTACGCTGATCTTGCATGAGGTGGATGGCGGAGCGTGGGATCAGTTCTGGCAGAGCGGGGCATGGCTGGCGTTAAAGCTCTGCGGGAGCGGGCATCTGTGCTGGTCATCGTGGACGTGCTGTCGTTCTCAACCGCGGTGGACGTGGCGGCATCGAGAGGCGCGGCTGTTTTCCCCTTTCCTTACGGCGACGAGATGGCAGCACAGGCCGCGGCAGATCGCGTCGGTGCCGCATTGGCGCAACCGCGGCAGGCCGCTGGTGGACAGCTCAGCCTTTCGCCGGTCAGCTTGCTGGCCGTCACTGCTGGAACAAAGCTCATGCTGCCTTCACCAAACGGCTCGCGGCTGTCGCTGGCCGGTGGCGGAACGCCCGTGATGGCCGGCTGTCTGCGGAACGCTGCCGCCGTCGCGTGCGCGGCGCGTGAGATGGCCGGCAGCGGCATGGTCGGTGTGGTTCCAGCGGGGGAACGCTGGCCGGACGGAAGCTTGCGGCCGGCAATCGAGGACTTCCTGGGCGCCGGCGCGATCATCCATTACTTGGGGCTACCCTGCTCACCCGAGGCACAGGTCGCGCGCGACGCTTTTCGCTCGGCCGGGCCTGACTTGCCGCGGCTGATCCAGGCATCGGTATCGGGGTGCGAGCTGGTGGAGAGAGGCTTCCACCGCGACGTGGAGATCGCCGTCGAGACGGAAGTCAGCGCCTGTGTGCCCTTGCTGATCGGAGATGCCTACCGCACTCTGCAACCCCGAATACTCGGCTGGCCTTGTTAGGCGGACACCGCAAATAGCCAGTTGACCCGGCCCTTGGGACCGCCCCGATAAGGAGGGCGGTCAGCAGCCGAGGTGATTTGTGAACCGTTCCGCCCCGTTTCTAAGCCCGTCCGAAGCCGCCCAGCAGCTTGGCGTATCCCCCAAGGCGCTCCGGCTGTATGAGCAGCGCGGCCTCGTGGCTCCGGTCCGCACCGGGATCGGGTGGCGGGCCTATGGCGTTGGTGAGATGGCTCGGGCTGCCGAGGTGGTGGCCTTGCGCGCACTTGGCCTTAGCCTCGCCCAGATCGCGCGTGTGCTGGCCGGCGACCGTGCGAGCCTGGAAACCGCCCTGGCCGCGCACCAGGCAGCCCTCGAAGGCCAGCTCCGCCAACTTGCCGGCACTGTCGAGAAGGTCCGCGGCCTACGGACCGGACTTGCCCAAGGCCAGGTCCTCGTTGCCGGGGAGGTGGTGCGCCTGCTGGACCCAGTCACCGAACTCCGCGCCGCTTTCGACCTTCCCTGGCCTTGGGGCGGTGAACGGTTCGAGCTGCGGGGCGTCCGGCCGCTCACCTACATCATCGGTCCGCTGGGCAGCGGCAAGACGCGGCTGGCACGGTGCTTGGCCGAGGCCCTACCCGGTGCCGCTTTCCTGGACCTGGACCGGCTGGCGGACGGGAGCATGGCAGCGCGAGCGTTGCTGGACGCCGACCCGGCTCTCAAATCGCGTGTTGATCGCATCCTGGCCTGGCTGGTCGAGGACGGCGCCACAGCATCGGCGGCACTAACCGCGCTGCTTGCCGGGCTGGAAGCAGATGGCCCGGCCGTTCTGGTGGTAGACATGGTGGAACAAGGGCTGGATGGCGCTACGCAATAGGCATTGATCGGCCACCTGCGCCGCCGCGACCCCGGCGGCCGCTCACTTTTCCTGCTCACGCGCTCTTCCTCCATCCTGGACTTGGATGCCGTAGGCGCCGGCGAGGCCATCGTCCTCTGCCCCGCCAACCACAGTCCGCCAACACTCGTCGCCGCCCGTCCAGGCGCCCCTGGCTATGAGGCTGTTGCCACCTGCCTGGCGTCGCCCGAAGTGCGGGCACGAACGGAAGGCGTAATCGCGTGGCGGCCCCAGGTGGCATGAGAGCCTGGCATGGCCTGCGCCCGTTGCCGTGTCCGCCAGTGTTCGTTTGGCGGACACAGTGCCTGGACTGCGCCGTGCAAATCACATCGCACAGCGGGGCTGCCAGACCCTTCTCAGCGAAGCTCGGGAGCTATCTCGCTGATGCGGGCCGAGTGTTGGGCAATGTCCTCCAGGTCATAACGCAAGTGATGCCGCTTCTCAGAGGCGGGCTGCTTTGCAACCGATAAGCCTGGGCGCCATTCCGTCGCGGGACGGATGGGGCGCGGCACGAACCCACCGCCGCAATTCGGGCACACGTTGAGGAGGCGGTCGTTTGCACAATCAGCACAGAACGTACACTCGTAGGTGCAAATTCGCGCTTTCGTCGAGTTGGGCGGCAAGTCCTTATCGCAAAACTCGCAGCTCGGCCTAAGTTCAAGTGCCACCTACAATCCCCTTTGCTAAAGACCTCATGGCCAAAAAGGTGCGCCGTCCAGCCCCGCCGTTTCTGGCAGGCCGCAGATCAGGTTCGCATTCTGCACCGCCTGGCCGGCCGCTCCCTTGCCGAGGTTGTCCACCACGCCCATCGCGATCACCAAGCTGCGCTCTGGATCGGCGGCATAGCTGACGAACGCGAGGTTCGAGCCGGTGGCCCATTTGGTCTGCGGCGGCTTGTCGGTCACGCGGACGAACGCACGCCCGGCGTAGAAGCGCCGGGCCGCGTCCAGGCACTCGCCCGTGGTGGCGCGGCCGCGGCAGTACATGGTTACGAGCACGCCGCGGGTCATCGGCACCAGGTGCGGCGTGAACACCAGCCCGGCCGCGCTGCTGCCGCCCAGCCGCTCAATCGTCTTGGCTATCTCGGGCATGTGGACGTGCTTGAGCAGGCCGTAGGGCACAAGGTTCTCGTTGCTCTCGGCGTAGCCGAACCTGTTGTCGGCGCCGCCCCGGCCGGCACCAGAAATGCCGGTCTTGGCGTCAACCACGATGTTGCCAGGCTCGATCAGCTCGCTGGCCAGCAGCGGCGCCAGCGCGGTCAGCGTCGCCGCGGGGAAGCAGCCGGGGTTGGCAACGCGGGTCTGACCCTTGATCTCGGCTGGCCAGACATCGGCCAGGCCGTACGCCCAACCCTCGGCGTAGCGGTGGTCGCCGCCGACATCAACGATCTTCACCTCCTTGGGGACGCGCGCCAGCGCCTCGGTCGAGGTGCCCGTGGGCAGCGACGCGAACAGCACGTCAAGCTTCGGCAGGGCCGCAGGGTCCCACTTCTTGATCACCAGTTCGGCCAGCTTGGCCGGCACACCGGGGAAGCGGTCCACCAACCGGCTGCCGGCGCTGCCCTCGCCC
>CAXTDP010000201.1:0-8666 GCA_964242295.1 uncultured Acetobacteraceae bacterium
TGCTGATGGACGAGCCGTTCAGCGCGCTGGACGTGCAAACCCGGCAGATGATGGAAAACGAGCTGCTGGCCCTGTGGCAAGGCAGCGCGACCCGCAAGTCCGTGCTGTTCATTACCCACGACCTGGAGGAAGCGATCAGCCTGAGCGACCGCGTGGTGGTCCTGTCCGCCGGCCCGGCCACCCGGCCCATCGCCGAGTTCCCTATAGACCTGCCCCGTCCGCGCGACGTGGCGGAAATCCGCCTGACGCCGCACTTCCAGGAACTGCAGGAGCGCATCTGGTCGGTGCTGCGGGACGAGGTGCTGCGCGCCTACCAGAGCGGGCGGGCAGCATGAGGGTGTCGGTGAGGCCAAGCTGTGAAAGGTTTGCCCACTGCTCCCTCTCCCTCCGGGAGAGGGCCGGGGTGAGGGGGTCTTGGCTGCGGAGCGGGGTGCCGCTGATGCGAAAAGGGCAAGTTCCTGTGCCGGAAGAGTCCGCGCTTGCCCGCCCCCTCACCCCAACCCTCTCCCGGAGGGAGAGGGAGAAGGACGCATCCTTGTGGCGGCATCCGGCACGATGATCCCGCTCGCGCGTCTCGGCATCGGCGTGGCCCTGCTTGCCCTGTGGCAAATCGGCAGCGTCACCGGCGTCCTGTCCCCCTTGTTCTTTGGCCGTCCCGAAAAAATCGTCGCAGTCATCGCCCAATGGTTCGGCACCGGCGAGATTTGGCCGCATTTGTTCGTCACCATCAGCGAAACCCTGATGGCCTTCGCATCGGGCACGGCCGCGGGCGTGCTGGCCGGGCTCTGGCTGGGCCTCAGTCCGCGCACCCAGGCGGTGCTGGACCCCTATATCAAGGCGGCCAATGCCATGCCGCGCGTCATCTTGGCGCCGATCTTCGCCATGTGGTTCGGGCTGGGCATGGCGAGCAAGGTGGCGCTCGGCTTTACCCTCGTGTTCTTCATCGTGTTCTTCAACGTCCTGCAAGGGGTTCGGGAGGTCAGCCCCACCGTGCTGAACGCCACACGGATGCTCGGCGCGACCCGGCACCAACTGCTGCGCCACGTTTACCTGCCGGCGGCATTGAGCTGGGTGTTCAGCTCGCTCCATGTCTCGGTCGGCATGGCCTTCGTCGGCGCGGTGATTGCCGAGTATCTCGGCAGCGCCAACGGTGTCGGCTACTTGATCCTGCAGGCCGAAGGCGTGTTCGATGTGGACACCGTGTTCGCGGGGATCGTCGTGCTGACCGGCTGCGCCCTGGTGCTGGACGCGTGCGTCAGCCTGGCGGAGAACCGGCTGCTGGTCTGGCAACCGAGGGCGGACACGCCGCGGGACTCATGACGCCAGCAGTCCCGGGTCCCGGGCGTTATTGCGGGGAGGGCGGCGACGTGGCAATCCAGGGCCCGCCAGCACAGACCCGTAAGCCCAGCCGCTCCATGCGGCATCCGGCTGCAGGGATGCCCGCCGGCCGGGGCCAAGGGCCGCTGCAACAATATCGGAGGACATGCCCATGCTGACACGCCGCTCGGCCCTGGCCGCCACCGTCGTCGCCGCTACGACGGGTCTGGCCTTGCCCGCCATCGCGCAGTCCCGCACCAAGGTCCGCTTCGCCGGCGGCGGCATTGCGCTGTACGGCTACATGCCGTTTTTCGTGGCGCTCGGCCAGGACCTGTTCGCCAAGCACGGGATCGAGGCCGAGGTCGCCCAGTTCCCCGGTGGCGCCCGCGCCATGCAGGCGCTGCTCGGCGGCTCGTCCGATATGGTGTGCGGCTATTACGAGCACACGATCCAGTTGGCGGCGAAAGGCGCGCACCTGCAAGCCTTCGTGCTGCAAGCCCGTAATAGCGGCCTGGCGCTGGGCGTGCGAAAGGAATTGGCCGGCCAGATCAAGACGGCCGCGGACCTGAAGGGGCGCAAGATCGGCGTCTCGGCGCCGGGATCGGCGACGCACCTGTTCGCCATGCAGTTGCTGGTGAAGGCCGGGCTGAAGCCGACGGACGCCAGCGCCATCGGCGTGGGCACCACTCAGACGGCGCTGTCGGCGTTCGAACGAGGGGACATAGACGCACTCAGCCTGTTCGACCCGATCATCAACGACCTGGAGAACAAGGGCAGCATCGTCGTGCTCGCCGACGCGCGGGACAGCGCGGGGACGCAGGCGATCTTCGGCGGCCCCTATGCCTCGGGCTGCCTGTATGCGGACGCCGGGTGGATTCCGAAGAACGAGGCCGCCGTGCGCAACGCCGCCGCGGCAATCCGGGAGGCGACGATTTTCCTGCAAGATGCCACGCCGGACCAGGCCATCGGCGCCCTGCAGGCCGGCATGTGCCCGGTGGGCCGCGACGTGTGCGACAGCGCCTTCATCCGTAACCGCGATGCGTTCGAGCATAATGGAATGGTGACGCCGGAGATGGCGCAAACGGTGCATCGGATGCTGGCCGGCTTCGACCCGGCGATTGCCGCGGCGAAGGTGGACCTGCCGGCGACCTACACGGACCGGTTCGTATCGGCGTAGGGCCACTGAGCGGGCGGACGTACGGTGCCTAATGAGCCTTGCCGGGGGGCAGCATACTCGGTCAGTAGTATGACTTGAGCGGCTCCACGCCTGCCGCGCGTGCACGCTCCTGAACGCGGCGCAGCAGCTCCCGCTTCTCGGGCGTCCGGCGCCCGCCTTTATTCCGCATGGCCTCAACCTCCTCCGGAGTGTCTGTCATGCCGAGTGCGGGCTTCGATGTCAGCTAGGAACTGATCCAGAGTCATCGTGGTTTGAGGCATCCCTTGCCTGGGCTCAAGCCCGATCAGGGCTGGGTCGCCGCCCTCCTCAACCCGGTGCCGCGCTATCCCTCGAACTGCACCGCCGTCGTATTGGCCCCGCACACCAGCACTCCAACCCGCTCACCAGCCGCAGGCCGGTAGCGCTCCGACAGCAGCGCCGCGAACGCCGCGGCTCCGCCGGGTTCTGCAACCACGCGCAGTGCCGACCACAGCGCTGCCTGCGCCGCACGGATGTGCCCGTCCGACACCAGCACCACATCGGGCGCCACGAACCGCCGGGCGATGCCGAACATGATCCGCCCGACCTGCCGCGGCGCCAGGCTGTCCGCCGCCACGCTGCCGGCCGGCGCGTCCACTGGATGGCCCGCGGCAAAGGCGGCGTGCAGGGTCGGCGCCCCCTCTGGCTCCACCGCCACCACCCGGGTCGCGCCGGCATACCAGGCTGCGACTCCGCCGATCAGCCCGCCGCCGCCGACCGCCACCAGCACCGTGTCCAGCTCCGGCGCGTCCTCCTGCATCTCCTGCCCGACCGTGCCCTGGCCCAACAGCGTTTCTGGCTGGTCGAAGGCATGCAGCGGCAGCGCGCCCGTCTCGGCCGCATGGACCTCGCTGGCCGCCAACGCATCCGCATACCGGTCCCCGCCCACCACCAGGGCGGCGCCATAGGCCCGGATGCGCTCCGCCTTCGCTGGCGACGTGATGCCTGGCACGAACACCGTCGCCGCCACCCCCAGCCGCCCCGCCGCATAGGCCACCGCAGCCCCGTGATTGCCGCCCGACGCCGCCACCACGCCCGCCGCCGGCAGGTCCCGCAGCAGCAGGTTGGCAAACGCCCCCCGCGCCTTGAACGAGCCGGAGTGCTGCATCTGCTCCATCTTGAACAGCAGCGGACCCGCAGGCAGCCCGAACTCGGCGGCGTCCACGCGGATCACCGGCGTGCGACGCAGGTGCGGGCGGATCAGGCGCCCGGTCTCGGCGATGCGGTCCCGGGTGATTTCGGCGGAAACGTCCGGCACTGCGCCCTCCATCATTGACGCGCCGCCATCGTCGCCTCATGCGCCTGCATCTCCACCTCCGCCTCAAGCAGCAGCCGGCGCTCGTGCTTGTGCACGAACAGCACGCCCCGAACGAGGATGCCCGCGGCGATAACGCCCGTGACGATGCCGAACGGCCCCACCAGCCGGTGCACCTGGCTTCCCAGCAGGTAGGCGCCGAAGCCATACAGGCAGGTCCAGGTGATTCCGCCCAGCGCGTTCCAGACCAGGAACCGGCCCCACTCCATGCGGTTCGCCCCGGCCAGCACGGCGGCAAAGGTGCGCAGGAACGCCACGAAGCGTCCCAGGAACACCACCTTCCCGCCGTGCCGCAGGAACAGGAACTGCGCCAAACGCTGCCGCGGCAACGTGAGCCCGATCTTCGGACCAAAGCGCCGCAGCACCGGCGGCCCGACCCGGCGCCCGATCACAAAACCCAGGTTGTCGCCCATGATGGCGCCTACCGCCGCGGCCAGCACCACCCAGGCGATGCTGATCTTGCCGGTCGCTGCGGCATACAGGGCGGTGGCGATCATTAGGCTCTCGCCGGGCAGGGGCAGGCCCATGCTTTCCAGGCAGATCACCACGCCTACCAGGCCGTAGCCGTAGCGGGCGATCAGGTCGTGGATGTCGAAGCCGTCGAACACTAGGCGGAGTCCTTCCATCGTGCCCATCCGGCGGCACGCAGCCCGCAGGCCGGGCAGGCGCCGCAGCCGCGGCCCCAGGGATGCAGGTGCGTGCGGTCGCCAACGTAGCAGGTGTGCGTTAGCCGTACCGTCACATCCAGGATGCCGAGCCGGTCCGCCATCGCCCAGGTCGCCGCCTTGTCCAGCCACATCAGCGGGGTTTCCAGCACGAAGCGCCGGGCCATCCCCAGGTTGATGGCCAACTGCATCGCCTTCACCGTGTCGTCCCGGCAGTCCGGGTAGCCGCTGAAGTCCGTCTCGCACATGCCTCCGACGATCCGCAGCAGGCCACGGCGGTAGGCCAGGGCGGCGGCATAGGTCAGGAACAGCAGGTTGCGCCCGGGCACGAAGGTGTTGGGCAAGCCCTCCGCCGTCATGGCGATGGCGGCGTCCGAGGTCAGCGCCGTGTCGCCCAGCGCGGCCAGCGACCCTCCGATGTCCACGAGATGGTCCGGTCCCAGCCGTGCGCCCCAGCCCGGGCGTGCCGCCAGCGCATCCCGTATGGGACCGCGGCACTCCAGCTCGACGGCATGGCGCTGGCCGTAGGCGAAGCCGATTGTTTCCACCGAGGCGTAACGGTCCAGCGCCCATGCAAGGCACGCCGTGCTGTCCTGCCCGCCGCTGAACAGCACCAGGGCGCCTGCCTCCATCGTTTTCCGTTCCCGCCTTGCCTATCTGAGTCACTATGGACCCTGATTTCACCGACGACGAGATCACCCGCTATTCCCGCAACATCCTGCTGGCCGAGGTTGGCGGCGCCGGGCAGGCGCGGCTGCGCGCGGCGCGGGTGCTGATCGTGGGGGCAGGGGGCTTGGGCAGCCCCTTGGCGATGTATCTGGCGGCGGCTGGCGTCGGCACGCTAGGGCTGGTGGACGACGACCGGGTGGACCTGTCCAACCTGCAGCGGCAGGTCGCGCACACGACGGACCGGATCGGCATGGCCAAGGTGGACAACGCCGCCGCGGCCTGCCGGGCCATCAACCCGGGCGTCACCGTCGAAACCCACGCGGCCCGGCTGACCGCGGACAACGCCCTGGCGCTGGTGGGCGCCTACGACCTAGTATGCGACGGGTCCGACAACTTTCCGACCCGGTTCCTGGTGGCCGATGCCTGCGCGCTCGCCCGGCGGACCCTGGTGTCTGCTGCCGTGCTGCGCTTCGACGGCCAGCTTTCCACCTTCAAGCCGCATGAGGGCGGCCCCTGCTACCGCTGCCTGCATCCGGCGCCGCCGCCGGCCGGGCTGGTGCCGACCTGCGCCGAGGCCGGCATCCTGGGCGCCGTCACCGGTGTCATGGGCACCCTGCAAGCGACGGAGGTGCTGAAGGAGGTCATGGGCATCGGCGAGGGCCTGTCCGGACGCCTGCTGATCTGGGACGCCTTGGCCGCCCGCGTCCGCACCATCAAGCTGCCGCGCGACCCGGCCTGCCCGCTTTGCGGCCGGGACGCCACCATCCACGACCTGTCCGCGCACCGGGTACCAGGACTGCCGCAGCCGGAGCCGGCGCTTGCCGGGTAGCCCGCTCGGCATCCTGCTAATTTCAGGTGGGCATGAGCGGGCGCACTACGCCTTCGTCCTGGCGGCCGGTGCTGCGGCGGTTGGCCGGGCGGTGACGGTATTCGCCACCAATGAGGGCTGCCGCGCGTTGGGTACGGACGGAGTTGCCGATGCCGGGCGGGATGAGGCGGTGCGCGAAGCGGGAGTGGCCGGGCTGGCTGAGCTGCAAACGGCGGCGGCCGACCTGGGCGTGCGTCTGATGGCATGTGACGCCGGGCTGCGTATGGCTGGCCTGGACCCAACCGCGCTGCTTCCTGGTGTGGAAGTGGCAGGCGTTCTGGCGTTCCTGGCGTCCGTAGGCACCGGCCAGATCATAACACTGTGACGCTACTCCCTCTCCCTCCGGGAGAGGGTCGGGGTGAGGGAGGCCTAAAGCTCCGCATTCCCCTGCGAGGGAAATGTCCCTGAAAGGGAACAGCTAGTCCTGTCTGTTTCCCTCACCCCGACCCTCTCCCGGAGAGAGAGGGAGCAGGAAGCTATCCTGCGCCCTCGACGAATACGACTTCCGATGCGGTGCTGTCCGTGCGCAGCTTCAGCAGCGGCGCATATCCGGCGCTGCTATAGAAGGCGCGTGCCGCTTCCATGTCCGGAAATTCCACTACGACCACGCGGCCCGGCGGCGGATCGCCCTCCTTCACGTCCACGGCCCCGCCGCGCACCAGGTAACGTCCACCGTGCGCCGCGATCACCGGCGGCACCTGCGCGCGATATTCGGCATACTTGGCATCGTCATGAACCACGATCCGCGCCATGAGATACGCCGGCATGACGGCTACGCCGCCCGTTCGATCCGCTGGTGCCGGGCGCGTGCCGCACGCTCGATGGCTGCCGCCACCAGTGGGTCGAGCCGCAACTCCGCCATTACCAGCTCCAGCATGCGCAGAACCGGCTGTTTGGTGTTGCGCCCGGCCGCCACGACCTCACAGGCCAGGGCATAGGCGGTTTCGCGCAGCCGCGGCTCCAGCGCATCGCGGATCATCTGGCCGGCGTGCTCCAGCCCTTCGTCCTCTTCCAGCAGGCCGACGGCGGCTTCGGAGGCAACCTCCAGCCGTTCGCTGCTGAAGTCGTGGAAGGCGGGCAGGGTCTGCACCAGGCCCGACATGACGCCGATCTCGCGGTCGGTGATCGCGCCGTCCGCGGCGGCGACCAGCACCATCGTGCAGACCAGCGCTTCCTGTGGGTCCAACCCAGTCCTGGCCAGCATCGTTGCATTCCTCGTCATGTTGGACCCACCTTCGGGGAAAGCCATCGGCAGGGCAAGTTACGCCTGGGTGATCCTGGGACTTGTCCCGGCCTGGGCCAGGAAGTCGCGGGTCTGCGCCACGGCCTCCGCCAGCCCGACCCGGCGCACCACCACCCCGGGCGGGAAGGCCGACAGCAGACGACTCGGCGTGCGCCGGTCCAGCAGCACGAACACGCCGCGGTCGGTGGCCGAACGCACCAGCCGGCCGAACGCCTGGCGCAGCCGCAGCCGCGCCTTGCTGTCGTCGTAGCCCTTGGGATCGCCGCCGGACAGGTGGACCCGGCGCTCCCGGTGCAGGATGTCCGGGCGGGGCCAGGGAACCCGCTCGAACACCACCAGCCGCAGGGCACGGCCCGGCACGTCCACGCCGTCCCGCATGGCGTCGGTGCCCAGCAGGCAGCTATCCAGCTCCGTGCGGAACACGTCCACCAAGGTCGCATTGTCCATCGCGTCCACGTGCTGCGCCAGCAGTTGGATGCCGGCGGCCTCCAGCTCCGGCGCGATGCGGGCATGGACGGCGCGCAGCCGGCTGATGGCGGTGAACAGGCCCAACGCCCCACCGCCCGCCGCCTGGAACAGGCTACGGTAGGCCGCGGCCAACGCCCCGAGTTCCCCGGTGCCGACATCGGTCACCACGAAGGCCCGGGTTTGCTGGGCGTAGTCGAACGGGCTGGCGACCGAGACGCGCAGCGCGGGCGATGGCAGGTGGTCCGCCCCCACCCGCGCCTCCGCCGACGCCCAAGCCGCCTCCGGATCGGCCTCCCCGGTGTCGCGCAGCGTCGCCGAGGTGACGATCATGCCGTGCGCCGGGGCGGCCAGGCTGGCGGTGAATGGCACCGTGGGGTCGAGCCAATGCCGGTGCAGCCCCACGTCACGGTCCCCCGCTTCGCGCCGGTCCAGGTGCAGATAATGGATGTGCTGCGGCCGGATGCCCGGCTCCGGCGGCGGCGCGCCCACGGCGTCCAGCATGGCGGTCCATGCCTGCAGCCGGTCCACCGCCCGGCGCTTCACCGAGCGGCGCGCCGCCTCGATCCGGTTGCGGGCGGCCATGTCCAACTCGTCCGACTCGTCCTCCAGCTTGGCGCCCAGCCGGGCCAGCAGGGTTTGCAGCGGCTCGGCGATGCGGCGCAGGGCGCGGGCAAGCTGGGCGGCGGCGTCGGGCAGGCCGGGGCCGACCGGATACAGGTCGCATTCCATGCTGGTGCGGGTATCCGCCGCCACGTCGCCGGTCAGGCGGGCCAGCACCTGCTGCCGGGCCAGGCGCAGGAAGGCTTCGCTCGGCGTCGCATCCTCGCCGCCCTCTTGCAAGCGCAGCGCCCAGCCCTGGGACGGCAGGGCACGGGCGGCCTGCAATGCGGCGTCCAATGGCGTTTCCAGGTCGGGGTTGCCGGCAA
>CAXTDP010000202.1:0-8659 GCA_964242295.1 uncultured Acetobacteraceae bacterium
TCGCGCGGCAGCGACGGCCCGCTGCGCCTGATCGCCAGCGAGGCCGACCTGTCCGGCAAGCTGGTCGCCGTCGCCGAGCACGTCAGCCGCGCCTTCGACGGCAAGGAGGTCGTGCACGACCTGACGATGCGCGTCCTGCGCGGCGACCGGCTGGGCATCGTCGGCCCGAACGGCGCCGGCAAGACCACCCTGCTGCGGCTGCTGACCGGCGCCGACCAGCCAGACAGCGGCACGGTCAAGCTGGGCGCCAGCCTGGCCGAGGTCACGCTGGACCAGCAGCGCGCGACGCTCGACCCCAACGCCACCCTGGCCGACACCCTGACCAACGGCGGCGGCGACACCGTGCTGGTCGGGACGGAGCGCCGGCACGTCATCAGCTACATGAAGGATTTCCTGTTCAAGCCGGAGCAGGCCCGCACCCCGGTCGGCGTGCTGTCCGGCGGTGAGCGCGGGCGCCTGATGCTCGCCTGCGCCATGGCGCGGCCCAGCAACCTGCTGGTGTTGGACGAGCCGACCAACGACCTGGACCTGGAAACCCTGGACCTGCTGCAGGAGATGCTGGCGGACTATCCCGGCACCGTCCTGCTGGTCAGCCATGACCGCGACTTCCTGGACCGGGTGGTGACCAGCACCCTGGCCGCCGAGGGCGCCGGCCGCTGGGTGGAGTATGCCGGCGGCTACAGCGACATGCTGGTGCAGCGCGGCGTGCCGGCCGCCGTCGTTGCCGGGCGGGTCCGGCCGGGGTCGCAGAAGGCCGCGCCGGGTCGCACCTCCGGGCGCAAGATGACGTTCAAGGACAGGCAGGCCCTGGAAACCCTGCCGAAGCAGATGGAAACGACGTCTGCCGAGATCGCCCGGCTGCAGCGCCGCCTGTCCGACTCGAACCTGTATCGCAAGGACCCCAACGGCTTCCGCCTGCTTACGGAGTCGCTGACCAAGGCGCAGGCCGACCTGGCGTCGGCCGAGGAGCGTTGGCTGGAGCTGGAGATGATGCGGGAAGAGCTGGGCGTGTGACGCGCCGGCGCCAATTGGCGGAACGGCTGGGGTCGGCCATGCCATTCTGGACCGAAACGGCCGCGGGATTGGCAGCGCTGGCCGTGCTGCTGCTCACGGGCCAGGCCCACGCCCAGCCGGCGCTGCGCATCACCGGCTTTAGCGAGTCCACAGTCAGCCGTGAGCTGGGCATCCGCGACCCAAGCACCGTCGAGGGCGACACGGAGCCGGTCAGGACCATGGACGGCGTGCAGATCGTCCAGCAAACCAGCCGGATCGAGGCCCGGCTGTGCCGCCGCTTCGGGATCAGCTTCATCTTGGAGGGCTTGGGAACCAGCGGCGTCCTGGACGTCACGATCCAAACGCGGCATCCCGCCATCACCCGTCCCAATGGGCACGTCAGCACGGGAGTGCGCTACCCGTCCTCCGTCAGCGCGGGACGGCCGAACTGGGTCGGCTACACCTTCGACTATGCGTATGAGTTGGTGCCGGGCATCTGGAGCTTTGCCGTCCTGTCCGGCGCTGACGTGCTGGCGGAGCAGCAGTTCGAGGTGACGGTGCCGCCGGACGCGGACCAGCGGGCGCCGGGGAGGTGCGCTGCACTGGTTTCCTGACGCCATCCGAGACGCTAGTCTGTAGGAGTATCCCCAGGGTGGCCGTGTCCCAGCCCGGCAAGGTCAACGGAGGCCGGTTCATGTGCGTGCGCTTAGCAACCCCACTGCTTATGCTGACGCTGCTAGCGGCTAGGGCAGCCGCGCAGGAGGCGCCCCCGGCCGCGCCGCCCAGCGAGGCCGTGCCGGTACTGCATATCACGGGCTCGGGCGAGTTCACGGCCACGCGGGACCTGGGGCCACGCGATCCCGTCGGCAGGGACGGCGATGCCGTGGTCATGGTGGAGGAGCCGCGCATCACCCGCCGTACCAGCCGGATCGAGGCGCAGCTTTGCCGCCGATTCGGTTTCATGTTCACGATGGAAAACCTGCCGCCCGGCGAAGCCCTGGATGTGACGGTGGTCTCAGTGCATCCGCCCATCCTGCAACCCAGCGGCCGCATCAGCACGGGCGTCACCTATGACATGACGGTCAGCGGCGAGCAGCCCGGCCTGGTCGGCTTCTCGTTCGACGACCCCTGGGAAGTGGCCCCGGGAACCTGGACCTTCACCGTGCGCCGAGGCGACCAGGTCCTGGCGGAGCAGGCCTACAACGTGACCGCCTCCCCCGGCCCGGTGCCGACAACACGGATCGATTGCAGCGCCGCGGTGTCCTGACGCGACCTACCGGCGCAGGCGGAGGGTCAGTCCCTTGGCGATCCATCCCGCCTCGATCGTGTCCAGGTCCGTGACCCCCGACGGATTGGCCCGCGATGGCCGGGTGGCCAGCATCGGCGCGGCATCCCGCCGCCACAGGCCGACCAGCCGTGCCAGCTCAGGCAACGGGTCGGCATGGTCGTCCACCCGCAGGTTCAGGTCGGGGAAGTCCTCGGTTGTCGTCAGCAGCATGGCTGCGGACTGCCGGCCTCTGCGGTCGCCGCCGGCCCCTTCCCCCGCCAGCATCGCGGCAACCAGGCGCTCCGGCACGGGGCCGGGGCCGGGCAACGCCGCGAGGGTCGCGCCGACCACGTCCGGCCCGGCCAGCATGTTGCCCGCAACGCTGATGCCTGGCGCGGCGGTGCTGCCGCACCACTCGACGCAATGGTCTCCGGTCCAGGCGGCAGAGCGTCCGTGCCGGTCCACGGCGTGAACCTGCCGCAGGTGGCGTCCGTCATCGCCCGCTAGAGCGCCCTGGATGGCGGCGTCCGGCGTCAGGCCGCGGGCCAGGCCGTCCAGGATCGCCGGACCCAGATAGCGGTTGGTCATGGACTGCGTGGACACCGCCCCCACGCCTGACCGCACGAAGGGGCAGCTTGCGCCCACGGCGAAGGCGCAAGTCGCGACCGCGACGGCGAAGGCCCCGGTGTCCGCATCATGCAGCACGACGGACCAGGTCACGGCACCAGCCACTCCGCCTGCATGCCGTCGGCCGTCCAGGTGAAGGCGGCCCGGCGATGGCCGTCCCGGGCCAGGTGCAGCCACTCCATCCCATCAACATGCACGGCGATCGCCGCGAAGTTGGCGTATGCCGCAGCCTCATCCACCCGGTCCGTGTCGGCAATGGCCGGATCGGCCAGCGCAGTGCCTGGGGCCAGGCGTACGCGGTATGTGTCGCGGGAGCCGGCGTGCAGCCGGTCCCACTCCGTCCGAGCGACCTCTTCGGGCTGCAACGCCGCAGCTCCATCCAGGCGGACCTGGACCTGGGCGCCATCGTCCCATACATGAAGCGCAATACGCGGGTCGGCGGCGATCTCCGCCACCTTTGCCGCCCGCCAGTCGCTATGGACCACCAGCCGCCGCGTCGTTGGGTCGAAGCTGCGCAGCACCACAGTGCGTAGGCCCGGGCGCCGACCCGCACCCATTGTCGCCAACGTCGGCGTACGGAACGGGGATTGGCGATCCGTCACGCCACCGGAGATCTGGCGGAACGCGTCGGCGCAAATGTTCTGCAAAGCGGTTGGAGCTGTCATGCACACCTTATCACCCGGCTGTGCTGGACTGCCCAGTCCCTTGGCGACAGGTCCCCTCTCGACACGTCGCCCCGGCAACGCCAAACACCAGCCAGCATAAAAGGGATCAGGCTATATGGACAAAGTTGACGCTGCCGGCCTTCACGTCGCCCCGGAACTTCACGCCTTCATCGCCGAGGCGGCGGAGGGCACAGGGATTGCTCCGGACGCCTTCTGGGCCGGGTTCACCGCCTTGGTCCGGGACTTGGCGCCGCGCAACGCCGCCCTGATGGCACGGCGCGACGATCTGCAGGCGCAGATTGATGCGTGGCATGCCAGCCAGGGCGCCGGGCCGCACGACGCAACGGCCTATGCCGATTTCCTGCGCGGCATCGGCTACCTGCTGCCGGAGCCGGCGCCGTTCGAGGTGAACACCGCCGGGGTGGATGCGGAGATCGCCAGCATCGCCGGGCCGCAGCTTGTGGTGCCGGTGATGAACGCGCGCTATGCCCTCAATGCCGCCAATGCGCGCTGGGGCAGCCTGTATGACGCGCTGTATGGCACCGACGCCCTGCCGGAGGACGATGGCGCCACCCGCGGGCGCGGCTTCAACCCTGTGCGCGGCGCCGCGGTGGTGGCTCGGGCGAAGCAGGTGCTGGACGAAGCGGCGCCGCTGGCCGAAGGCTCGCACGCCGATACCAAGGGATACGCGGTTGAGGGCGGCAAGCTGGTCGTGACGACCGCGGCCGGGACCACCGGCTTGCGCGACCCGGCCAAGTTCGTGGGCTATCGCGGCGACGCCGCGGCACCGACCGCCGTGCTGCTCCGCAACAACGGGCTGCATCTGGAGATCAAGCTCGACCGCGCGCATCCCATCGGCAGCACGGACCCGGCGGGCGTCGCTGACGTGGTGCTGGAATCCGCCATCACCACCATCCAGGACCTAGAGGACAGCGTCGCCGCCGTGGACGCTGCCGACAAGGTGGATGTTTACCGCAATTGGCTCGGCCTGATGCGGGGCACGCTGACGGCGGAGCTAGAAAAGGACGGCAAGACCATCGTGCGCCGGCTGAACCGGGACCGCGACTATACGGCGCCGGACGGCTCGACGCTGACATTGCCGGGCCGCAGCACGATGCTGGTCCGCAACGTCGGCCACCACATGTATACTGACGCGGTGCTGCTGGACGGGCAGGAAATCCCCGAGGGATTGCTGGACGCGGCGGTCACCTCGCTGATCGCCATGCACGACCTGCAAGGGACCGGGCCGATCCGCAACAGCCGGGCCGGATCGGTCTACATCGTGAAGCCGAAGATGCACGGGCCGGAGGAAGTGGCCTTCGCGGTGGAGATCTTCACCCGCGTCGAGGGCATTCTGGGCCTGGCGCCGAACACCCTCAAGATGGGCATTATGGACGAGGAGCGGCGCACCAGCGCCAACCTGGCCGCCTGCATCCATGCCGCCCGGGACCGGGTGGTGTTCATCAACACCGGCTTCCTGGACCGCACGGGCGACGAGATACACACCTCGATGGAGGCCGGCGCGATGATCCGCAAGGCGGAGATGAAGGGAACCGCCTGGATACGCTCCTACGAGGATCGCAACGTGGACGTCGGCCTGGCCTGCGGCCTGCGCGGACGGGCGCAGATCGGCAAGGGCATGTGGGCGGCGCCGGACCGGATGGCGGAGATGCTGGAGCAGAAGATCGGCCATCCCCGCGCCGGCGCCAACACGGCCTGGGTGCCGTCTCCGACCGCTGCGACCCTGCACGCGCTGCATTACCACCAGGTGGACGTGGCGGCGCGTCAGGCGGAGCTGGCCGGGCATCCGCGTGGGACGCTTGCCGACCTGCTCACCATCCCGGTCGCCGACCGGCCGAACTGGGCGCCGGACGACGTGCAGCAGGAGTTGGACAACAACGTGCAGGGCATCCTGGGCTACGTCGTCCGCTGGATCGACCAGGGCGTCGGCTGCTCCAAGGTGCCGGACATCCATGATGTCGGGCTGATGGAGGACCGGGCGACGCTGCGGATCAGCAGCCAGCACATCGCCAACTGGCTGCACCACGGCGTGGTGACGGAAGCTCAGGTGCGGGAAACCATGCACCGGATGGCCGCCGTGGTGGACCGGCAGAATGCCGGGGACCCGGAGTATCGGCCGATGGCCGGCAATCCAGAGGGTCCGGCGTTCAAGGCGGCCTGCGACTTGGTGTTCAAGGGCCGGGTGCAGCCGAACGGCTACACCGAGTTCATCCTGCATGCCCGGCGGCGGGAGGCGAAGGCGGCCTGACGGCGGGCTGCCAGAGACCGCACAGCGTTTCGGCCGGAACCGTTTATGGTTCCGGCCGTTTACGTATTGCAACGTAACTCGCCAAGGAGCAGCCCATGAGTCTGATCGTTATCGTGATCGTTCTTGTCGTGCTGTTCGGTGGCGGTGGATTCTACGGCTACAACCGTGGCTACTACGGCGGACGCGGTTACGGCGGCGGGCTAGGGCTGTTGCTGCTGCTGTTGATCCTGTTTTTGATCTTCGGCAACGGACGGGGCTTTTAGCCGGCACAGGACTGTCGTGCCCGCAAAACTGCTCTGGAGGCGTAGCGGCTGTTCAGCTCCGTTCGTTGGAGTGGCAGTCTAGCTAAGCTGCTGCGCCTGCAAGCTGCGTTACCTGCTTTGGCAGCGAGATGCAGGGCTACCCCTCCGCCGCCGGCTCCGCCTGGGCGCTTACGCGGGATACCCGGCGTCCGTCCATCTCCGTGACCTCGAACCGCCAGCCGCCGAACACGATCCGGTCCCCGGTGCGCGGCAGGCGGCGCAGCAGAGCCAGCAGTAGCCCTGCGAGGGTGTGATAGCTGCCCTCCGCTGGCAGATCGGGCAACAACAGTCTGGCCTTGATCTCGTCCACCGGTGAGGCGCCGTCCAGCAGCAGCGGTGCGGCGACGCCGTCCGGCCCAGGAGGCGCGGCGGGCGTTGTGTCAGCAGGCTCGCCTACGATGGCCTCCAGCACGTCGGCAGCAGTCACGACACCCTCGAAGCTGCCGTATTCGTCCATTACCAAAGCTAAGCCCATTGGATCACCTTTCAGCCGTTCCAATGCGTCCAGCGCCGTCACGGTGTCGGGGATCACCATTGGCGTCTTCAACGCTGCCGCCACGGACAGGTCGCCGCCGCCCAGGATGCGGTCCAGGATGTCCTTGGCCTGTACGACACCCACCACGTTGTCCACCACCCCATCGCACACCACGAAGCGGCTGTGCGGCGTCGCCTTCAGAGTCGCCACGATGTCCGCCTGTGGATCATTGCGGTCTATCCAGGCCAGCTCGTTGCGCGGGGTCATGATGGCGCGGACCGGCTTGTCGGCCAGGCGGAGCAGGCGCTCGATCATGTCGCGCTCCTCGGTTTCCAGCACGCCTCCCTCCGTGCCTTCGGCCAGCACCGCGCTCAGCTCCTCCTCCGTGATGCCCTGGCGCTCGTCGGCATGGGAACCGAACAAGCGGAGGACCAGGCCGGACGACTTGCCCAGCAGCCAGACGACCGGGGCGCCGACGCGGGACAGTGTGCTCAATGCCGGGGCGACTACGGCGGCGACACCCTCTGGCCGGCGGAGCGCAAGCTGCTTCGGCACCAGCTCGCCCAGCACGAGGGTCAGGTAGGTCGTGAGCACGACGACGATGGCCAGGGACAGGGACTCGGCGAAGGGCTCCAATGCGGGGATCGTCGTCAGCCACGTTTGCAGCCGGGCCGAAATGCGGGCGCCGCCGAACACGCCGGCGAGCACGCTGACCAGCGTGATGCCGACCTGCACGGTGGGCAGGAACCGTTGCGGGTCCTCCGACAGGAGGCGGGCCGTGGCGGCGCCGGGAGTGCCCTTGCGCTCCAGCACCACCAGCCGCGCCCGGCGGACGGAAACAAGCGCCAGCTCGCTCATCGCGAACACGCCGTTGAGGACGATGAGCAGGAAGATGGTGATGAGTTCGAAGGTGAGGCCCATGCCCCTTCTTAGCGCTCCCGCCCCGGAATGGGCAGGGCAGGCCTGAGCGGCGCGGCCGTGGCGGCGGCCCGGGAGGTTGCCCCGGGAGGTTGCATGCGCCGGGGCCGCCGACTAACCACCTGGCCCAACCCGCTGCGAGGCTTCCCATGACGCGCCCTCTGCCGACCTTCGCCATCCTTCTGGGCCTCGGCGGCCTGGTGCCCTTCGCCGGGTGCGGGCTGGGGGCGCTCAGCCCGGACCCGGAGCTGGCGGAGCGGGCCTTGCTGGCGCTGGTGGCATATGGCGCGGTGATCCTGGCGTTCCTGGGCGGGGTCCACTGGGGCTTTGCGCTGGAGGACAGCGGGACGCCCACGGTGCGGGTGCAGCGGCTGCGGTTCGGGCTGGGAGTGCTGCCGTCCCTGCTGGGCTGGACGGCGCTGCTGGTGACATTCCTGGGGTTTCCCCTGCTGGCGCTGCTGCTGCTGATGGTGGGGGTGATCGGGACCACCCTCACCGAAGCACGGGCGACACGGGGCGGCCTGATGCCGCAGTCCTACATGCGGCTGCGATGGGGACTGTCGGCTGTGGTGCTGGTGTGCCTGGCGGGGGTGTGCCTGGTGCGGGCGCTCGGCGGGCGTATCGTGCTGTGACCGGTCGTATTGTGACCAGTCGTGCTGTGACCGGTCGCACTGTGACCAGTCTGGGCATGGCCCGCGCCGGAAGTCGCCGCAGGACTGGGAGGAAGCGCCGATGAAGGTCTTCTGGGACGAGGCGCAACTGCGGCACGCGCCGGACTTCTTCCTGCAGCGCGGCGTCGTGCGGCGAAACTTCGAGGTGCCGGCCCGTGCCCTGGCGCTGCTGGAGGGGTGCGCGGCGCTGGGCCTCAAGACCGTCGTGCCGGCGCCCGCCTCGGCGGCCATGGCAGCGGTCCATGACCCCACCTACCTGCATTTCCTCCGGGACGGCCCGGCGGCATGGGCGGCGCAGCCCGGCGCCGGGGCGGAGATGGTGCCGAACATCCATCCCTCGCCCGAGATGCTGGCGCAGGGGGCACGGCCCGGCGCAGGCGTGATCGGGCAGCTCGGCTGGTTCACCGCGGACACGTCCTGCCCGATCAGCGCAGAAACCTGGGCGGCGGCGGCAGCGGCGGCTGCGGGGGCG
>CAXTDP010000203.1:0-8648 GCA_964242295.1 uncultured Acetobacteraceae bacterium
CGCCGCCCAGCAGCCGGGCCAGGGCGCGTGCCGGGGCGCCGCTGCCGGGGTCGGTCATGACCTGGCGCGGGGTGGTGGGGGTGATGCGCCGGGTGCGCTCGCCGACCAGGAAGGTGCTGACCAGGCAGCCCTCCGGCGGCGGCGCTGCGGCCAGCTCGAACATGACGATCCGGCGCTCCGGCGCCTCGTCGCCGGTCAGGCCGTCCAGCAGGGTCTTGGGCGCGGCCTTGCGGAGCGCCGGAAACCGCTCAAGCGCCGCAAACGCCGCCGCGGCGACGTGGACGCAGCCAGGAGCCTGGCAGGTGCAGCGGCTATTCAGCGCGACATGGGCGCCGGAGGGCTTCGGCTCCAGCGTGACGGTTTGCTTGGCACCTGCCTGTTCCACGGTGGCCGAGATCACGTCGCCCTGCAGCCCGACCTCGACCTCGCCGACCAGCAGCAGGGTCCGTCCCCGTGTCAGGGTACGGGCGTCGAACACGCGTCCGAGATCGTCCGAGGAGAACGGCGTGGGCATCAGATAGGGATTCCTTGGAAGGCGGGCACGGCAGCATAGCGGATCGTATGCGGGGATGCGCGGTGTTTAGCCAAGCATTCCGCACGAGGCTGCGATGTGTTGCTCCCTCTCCCTTCGGGAGAGGGTTGGGGTGAGGGAGGCCGCGTTTGCTCGTGTGGCGATGAAAGGGCGAGTTCACGCTTCAATGGATAGGACAGCCCGAGCGGTTTCCCTCACCCCGGCCCTCTCCCGGAGGGAGAGGGGGAAGAAAGTCTTCTTTCAGCCCAGGGCAGCCCGCACCCGGCCGTGGTAGTCCACGTCCGGCACCGGCCCTACCAGGGAGATCGTCGGGTTGCTGCGTACCAGCACCTGCGCCGCGGCGGTCACGTCCTCCATCGTCACGGACTCCACCCGTTGCATCGCGTATTCCGGCGTTTGTATCTCGCCATGCTCGAACAGGCTGCCGGCGATGCCCTGGGCCAGGCTGAACGGGCGTTCCTTTGCCGTCGCCAGCCGGACCAGCAGGCCGTTCTTGGCACGGGTCATGTCGGCCTCGGTGACGGACTGGGTCATCTTGACCAGTTCGCCGCAGGCCACGTCCAGCAGCTCGTCCACGTGCTTCGCGGTCGTGCCAGCCTGCATGACCAGCTCACCGTGGTCCACGCCGTGGTCGCTGTAGGCGCCGACGCTGTAAACCAGGCCGCGCTTCTCGCGCACCTCCTGGAACAAGGGGCTGCTCATGCCGCCGCCCAGGGCGCGGGCCAGGACCTTGTGGGCATACACCGTCGCATCCGTTTCCGGCACGGATTGCAGTCCCAGCAGGATCGTCACCTGCTCGAAATCCTTCTCCGTGTTGCGGACGGCGCCGCCGGCATATTGGGCCGGCACGACCTGCACCGGCGCGGGACGGCCCGGCAGGCGCTCGAAGTGCACGGCCACCATGCCCACGAACGACTCGTGCGAAAAGTCGCCGCAGCCGACGACGACCATGTTGTCGCCGAAGTAGAAGTCCGACACGAAGCTGGTGAAGTGGTCGCGCGTCACCTGCTCGATCAGCTCGGCGCGGCCCAGGATCGGCCGGCCGATGCTCTGCCCGGGATAGGCGATCAGGCCGTAGCCGTCGTAGGCGACATGGCTGGGGTTGTCCGTCGCCCGGCGTATCTCCTGCAGGATGACGCCCTTCTCAGTTTCGATGTCCTTCGGCTCAAATATCGAGTTGCACAGCACGTCGCCGATAATGGCGACGGAGCGGTCTATGGTGCCCTTAAGGCCGGTCACGAAGTAACAGGTGGTCTCGTGCGAGGTGTAGGCGTTCACGTTGCTGCCCAGCACCTCGATCTCCGCGCCGATCTGCAGGGCGGACCGGGTGCGGGTGCCCTTGAAGGCCATGTGCTCCAGGAAGTGGGCGATGCCGTTGTTCGCCTCGGTCTCATTGCGGGCGCCAGCCTTGATGAAGGCGGCGACGGCGGCACTGTCGAAGCCCGGCAGGTTGACGGACACGACCCGCAGGCCGTTGGGGAGGGTGGTCTGTTCTATATTCATATCGGGGATGTAGGGTCGGTTCCGTGGGAGTGCAAAACCTAATATCGCAATAATGGGCGGTGATGGCGGAGTCGGCGCCGGGCCCCTTATCCGTCATCGCGGGAAGTGGCGCGAGCCGGCGATCCAGGGGCAGCAAGCGCAGCACTGCCGGACCCCGAGTTGCCGTGTCGCTACCGCGGCTCGGGATGACGGCGGCATTTCGGGACACCCGGCTGCCCACCTCACGCCGCTTGATGACGGACAGGCCCCTTCCCCCTCTCCCCCCGGGAGAGGGTTGGGGTGAGGGGGCGGACAAGCACCGTTGTCAGCCCGAAGCTGAACTGGCCTTGTGGAAGTCGTAGTTCACCGCTCCGCAGCCAAGACCCCCTCACCCCGACCCTCTCCCGGAGGGAGAGGACGAAATGTCACCCCTTCCTGCATTGGCCCTTCGGCAGACAGCGGGTTAGCCTGGCTTCGTGCCCCGTCCCTGCCCAGCCTCCATCCCATGCAAGCCATCCTAGGCTACCTCGTCCTGCTCGCCTTTGCCTGGGCCTGCAGCGAGGACCGCCAGGCCATACGCTGGCGCACCGTTGGCGCAGGCATTGCGCTGCAATTGGCGCTCGCCCTTCTGCTGATCGCCTTCACCCCGGCGCAGCGTGCGGTTCTGCTGCTGAACGGCGCCGCGGAGGCCCTGCAAACCGCGACCGACGCCGGCACCGCGTTCCTGTTCGGCTACCTCGGCGGCGGTCCCCTGCCCTTCCCGGAGCTGCAGCCCGGCAGCAGCGTCATCCTGGCGTTCAAGATCCTGCCGCTCGTGCTGATCATCAGCGCGCTGTCGGCGGTGCTGTTCCATTGGGGCGTGCTGCAACGGCTGGTGGCGCTGTTCGCGGCGGCGCTGCGCCGGGCGATGGGGCTGGACGGGCCGGTGGCGCTGGCGGCTGCGGTCCACATCTTCGTCGGCATGATCGAGGCGCCGCTGCTGATCCGCCCCTACCTCGCGCAGATGGGCCGGGGCGAGTTGTTCGCGGTCATGAGCTGCGGCATGGCCGGCGTCGCCGGGACCGTCATGGTGATTTACGCGACGGTGCTGGGGCCGGTGATCCCCGGCGCATTGGGGGTGATCCTGACCGCCTCCGTTATCAGCACCCCGGCGGCCCTGGCCATCTCCGCGCTGATGCTGCCGTTCGGGGCGGGCAGCGGAGCGGCGGCCGCCTTGGCGCCGCCGGGCCATGATGTGCCCTCCGGCACGCTGGACGCCATCGTGCGCGGCACTGCGGACGGGGTGGGGCCGCTGGTCGGCATCACGACGACGCTGCTGGTGGCGGTCGCGCTCGTCAGCCTGATGAACCAGGTGCTCGGGCTGGCGCCGGGTGGCTGGACGCTCCAATCCCTGTTCGCCCTGCCGTTCCGACCGGTCATGTGGCTGATCGGCATTCCCTGGCACGAGGCCCCGGCCGCGTCGCTGCTGATGGGCACCAAGACCGTGCTGAACGAGTTCGTCGCCTACCTCGGCCTGGCCGCCCTGCCGCCGGACACCCTGGCGCCGCGATCCCGGCTGATCCTGACCTACGCCATGTGCGGCTTCGCCAACTTCGGCAGCCTCGGCATCCTGGTCGGCGGCCTAGGCGCGCTGATCCCCGGGCGCCGGGCGGAGGTGGCGGCGCTCGGCCTGCGCTCGGTCCTGTCGGGCACGCTGGCAACCCTCACGAGCGGGGCGTTAGCCGGGCTGCTCAGCTAATTTCGCGTCATTCCCTGCAGCCGGATCAGCCCATCCGGCACCGGCACGAAGCCGTGCAGGTCCGCCCTCAGCCCCACGACGTTCTTCGCGGTCCAGAGATACAGCAGCGGCATCTCCTCCCGCTCCACCGCCCACAGCCGGGCATACAGCGCCCGCCGCGCAGCCGTGTCGGACACGGTGCGGGCCTCGTCCATCGCGGCGTCCGCCTGCGCGTTGCTCCAATGGCCGTAGTTGAAGGTGCCGCCAGTGTGGAGAAGCTGCCAGGTATTGCCATCGGCGTCCGACCGTCCGGACCAGCCGATCAGGAACGCCTGGAAGTCCCCGGCATACCCCGCCTGCAGCGCCGAGGCGAACTCCATCACCCGCAGGCGCACATCGAACCCGGCCTCCGCCGCCATCGCCTGGATCACCTCCGCCGCCTGCTGGATGTCGGGACTGTTGGTCAACGTCAGGGTAACCGGCACCGGCAGGGCCACCCCGGCGTCCCGCAGCAGCGCCCGCGCCCGGGCCAGGTCACGCGGCGGCGGCTTCACTTCAGGCACATACATGGGGGAGCCGGCGATGTTGGCCTGCGCCGTGGGGCTGAACAGCCCGCCATAGACCACCTGGTTGGCCGCATCCCGGTCAATCGCGGCCTCGAACGCCAGGCGCACCCGGCGGTCCCGTCCGAGGTCGGTGCCGGCGCCCGGGCCGTTGGCGATGTTGAAGTTGATGCCGGTATAGGCCAGCCCATCCCCAGTCACGACGCGCAGGTGCGGATCGGCCTTCACCGCGTCCACGTCGCCGGGCAGCAGGTATTCCACCAGGTCCACCGTTCCCGCCCGCAGGTTCGCCAGGCGCACCGCGGAGTTCGGCATCGGGCGATACACCACACGGTCGAAATGGTAGCTGCCCGCGTCCCAATACCCGGGGAAGCGGCGCAGCACGATGCTGTCCTGCGCCACCCGGCTTTCGAACTGGTATGGACCGGCGCAGACGGGGTGCGCGCCGAACTGGGCGCCCGCCGCCTCCGCCGCCTTGGGCGAGATCATGATCCCCGCCCGGTCGGCCAACTGCGCCAGCAGCGGCGCATTGGGCGAGCGTAGGACCAGGCGCACCTGGAGGTCGTTCACCACCTCAATGGAGGCGATGCTGTTGATCTCGCCGGCCCGCATGCTGCCCTTGATGGTCAGGTCGCGGGTCAGCTTGTACTTCACCGCCTCGGCGTTGAACGGCTCGCCGTCATGGAACGTAACGCCGGGGCGCAGGGTCAGCAGCAGGTGGGTCGGGTCCTCCCACGTCCAGGCCGTCGCAAGCTGCGGCACGAGGTTCAGCCCGGCGTCCAGGTCAATCAGCTTGTCGCACATGGCGGCATACACGACGCGGCTGACGAAGGCGGACCCCAGCGTCGGGTCGAGCACGTCGGGGTCCTCACGCAGGGCGATGGTCAACGTTTGAGCATGCGCGCCAACGGACAACAGCAGGGCCAGCGCGGCGGCCAGGCGTCTCATACCAGTGGGCGCTTCATACCAGCGGGCGCCCGTCCCTGGCGATGGCGGCGTCAATCACCGTGCGGTCCACGGTGCCCCAGGGATTGCCGGCGCCGGCCAAATGGCGGCGGAACACGGCGTAGCGCTCCTGGCTGACGCGATGCAGGCGGCGCAGCTCGGCCAGAGGGTCCGGGTGGTCGTCGGCGCGTATGTCGAGGTCCGGATAAGGGTCGGCGGTGCATACCTGCAGCGCCGCGCCCTGGCGGCCGCGCTTGTCGCCGCCTGCGGCCTCCCCGGCCTCCATCGCGGTCATCAGGCGCTCGGCCAGGGTGCCGTTCGCTTGCAGGAAGGCGCCCAGCGTGCGCTCGACCACCGCCGGACCGGCCAGCATGTTGCCGGCGACGGACACATCCGGCCCGCGCACGTGGCCGGCCCAGCCGACGCACTCGGCGCCGGTGTGCTGGCCGATGCGGCCCGCAGCGTCAAGGACGTGGAATTGCCGCTGCGGCCCGCCGGGGTCGGGGCCGGTCAGCGATTGCATGATCCCGGAGGGGTCCTCGCCGTCGCGCAGCCGAGGCATGGCATGGACGGCATACATCGGGTTGGCCAGCGCCTGGGAGGACAGGGCGGCGACCCGGCCCTCGACGCGCAGGCACAGTGCGCCCACGGCAAAAAAGCGGGATGCGACGGCGGCGCCTAGCGCTCCTGTCGCGGGGTCGCGGGCAAGGATGGACCAAGTCATCGCGTCACCCTTCCCCGGACGCCTGCCAAACGCAAGCGCCCGGAGCGTGGGTCAGCGCAGGCCGAAGAAGGACAGCACCGCGATGACCACGACGACGAGGCCGACGATGTAGATGATGTTGTTCATGGGGTTATTCCTTGCCCGACGTGAATGGCTTCATTACGCAGGGCGTAGGCCTTGGTTCCGCAGGCAAAGGAGGGTGGCCTCATGGCCGAGGACTGGCTAGCCCTGAACCGGGCCAATTGGGACGAGCGCGTGCCGGTCCACCTGGCCTCGCGCGACTACAACCTGACGGCCTTACGGACCGGGCGCCGCCGGCTGGATGTGCTGACAGAGGCGATGCTGCCGCCGCTGGCCGGGCTGCGGGTGCTGCACCTGCAATGCCACTTCGGGCGGGACACGCTGGTGCTGGCGAGCCGGGGCGCCGAGGTGACGGGGGTGGACTTCTCGCCGCCCGCCATCGCCGCGGCGCAGGATTTGGCGGCGGAGACGGGGCTGCCGGCACGCTTCGTGTTGGCGGACGTGTATGGGGCGCCTGCCGCCCTGCCGGAACCGGCGTCGTTCGACCTGGTGTTCACCACCTGGGGGACGATCTGCTGGCTGCCGGACGTGGCGGCCTGGGCGCGGGTGGTCGCCGGGTTCTTGCGGCCTGGCGGACGGCTGCTGTTCCTGGACTCGCACCCGGCGGCCCTGGTGTTCGACGACCTGGTGCCGGGCGGGGACCGACGGCCCGGCTGGTTCATGCCCTACTTCGGTGGTGCGCCGCTGATATACGACGATCCCACGGACTACGCCGACCCGCTGGCCCGGCTGCGGAATGAGCGCCAGGTAAACTGGCTGCATCCGCTCGGCGCCGTGCTGGCCGGGTTGAGGGATGCCGGGATGCGGCTGGAAACGTTGCAGGAGCACCCGCGTGTAGCCTGGCAGATGTTCCGCTGCCTGGTGCGGGACGGTGAGGGACTGTGGACCTGGCCGGACCGCCCGTGGCTGCCGCTAAGCCTAGGGTTAGGAGCGATTCGGGACGGTTGAGGCACGGCGTTTATCTTGTTCGGTCGGTAGGAAACTGGGTCACGGTCGCTGGCAGACTGTATGACCACTCCGTTCTATTCGAGCTTTACGCAGCGATTCTCATCTTCTTTGTTTAAAGTGCGTATACTCTCGACCCTGGTTTTCCAGTTTATTTGAGCCGCCTATGTGGGATGACGGTCCAAGAGCGGAAAGCACCGTCCTAGGTTCCGGAGTAACGCTTCTCACAGGCGGAGAAGCACATCGTAGCGGCCCCGGTTGACCTGCGGTGAACGTGCAGCCCGGTCCAGCCTGCATTTGCTTCGCAACTGCAACGTTATCGGCAGCAGCCGCTAACTAGGTTGACGACGCTTACTTTGCAGAACAAAGTGCGAACATTGCTGAGATGGGTGCGTCGGGCGACCATGGAACAAACACAGTACATTCAGCCGTCCACGCCACCTCCTTCGCTGGACCGCCTGCGCGCCAGCATCGCCCGGATCGAGCGTGGCGCCACCCGTGCAGGGTTGCCTCCGCTCCCGTTCGGCCTGCCGGCGCTGGACGCCGCCCTGCCCGGTGGCGGCTTGGCAGTGAATGCGCTGCATGAGGTGATGGGCACCGGCACAGACCTGCAGCACGCCGCCATCGCCGCCCGATTCGCTGCCGGCATACTGGCCCGGCGGCCTGGCCCGGTGCTGTGGGTGCTGGAGCGGGCGGACCTGTTCGCCCCCGGCCTGGCCGGGGCCGGGCTGCATCCGGATCGCGTCATCTATGCCCGCGCCGGCCGCGATGGGTTGCTGGTGATGGAGGAAGGCCTGCACCACCACGGCCTGGCCGGCGTGGTGGGGGAACTGTCGGGGCCGCTGTCCCTGACGGCCTCCCGCCGGCTGCATCTGGCGGCGGAGGCGTCGGGCGTCATGGCCCTGGTGCTGCGTCGGCCGTGGCATGCCGGAGCGGGGCACGCCGGAGCAGGGCGCCCGAGTGGACGTGACGGCGAAGCTTCGGCCGGCGTCACGGCGGCAGCAACGCGCTGGCGAGTGTCGGCGCTGCCGTCCCCGCCCGTCGTGCCCCATGCGCCTGACGTGCCTGGCCTGGGGCAGGTGCGCTGGCGACTGGACCTGCTGCGCTGCCGCGGCGGACGGACGGGATCGTGGGATACGGAGGCTTGCGATGCGCAGGGTCGTCTCGGTTTGGTTCCCGCACTGGCCGACGGACCGGCTGCGGCAGTCGCCTGACCCGGCGGTGTCCGTCGTGACGGCCTTGCACAACGGGCACCGCCGGGTGGTGGGCGCGGTGGACCCGGCTGCCCAGGCGCTGGGCCTGCGGCCCGGCATGGCGCTGGCCCATGCCATGGCAATGGTGCCGGGGCTGACAGTCCAGGAGGGACAGCCGGACGCCGATGCCGATGCCCTGCGCCGCCTGGCCGCCTGGTGCCACCGCTACGCGCCCCTTACGGCGCCGGACCCGCCGGATGGCTTGTGGCTGGACGTGACCGGCTGTGCCCACCTGTTCCGTGGCGAGGCCGCGCTGCTGGACGTTCTGGCTCGGCGCTTCACTGGGGACGGCCTGCATACAGGCTGCGCTGTCGCCGACACGCCTGGCGCTGCCCATGCCGTCGCCCGGCACGGCGGCGGCGTGGTCCTTGCCGGCGCACAGCGGGATGCCGTGGCCGCCCTGCCC
>CAXTDP010000204.1:0-6491 GCA_964242295.1 uncultured Acetobacteraceae bacterium
GCGGTCCCCGCGGCGACAGCCGTCCCAGCCGCGGCAACTGGCTGCGGCGCTGCTGCGGCGGCGGCCTGAGCCGGGGCGGCTGGCAACGGGACCGGGTCGTGCGACAGGGTGCGAAGGTAATCAATGATGTCCGCGCGCTTCTTGCCATCGGACAATCCGGCGTAGCTCATCTTGGTGCCTGGTGCATAGGCGCTGGGCTTGATGAGCCATTCGTTCAACTCGTCCAGGGTCCAAGGCCCTTCCTTGCCCTTCAGCGCGGCGGAATAAACGTAGCCTTCCATGTGCCCGTGCGGAGCGCCCACCACGCCATACAGGTTGGGGCCGACGCCGGCCTTGCCGCCCTCGTTGAAGCTGTGGCAGGACACGCAGCCCTGCGCCTTCACCCCGGCCTCGCCCCGTCCAGGGTCGGCAGAGGCCAGCAGCACGGCGATGGGCTGCTCCGGCTCTGTCTTGGCGGCGACGGCGGCACCGCCGGCTTCCGGCAGGTCTATCTTGATTGCCGTCTCGTGCAGCAGCTTCGGCTTCACCAGGGCATCCGCGAGCAACTGCGATCCTAGGAAGGCGACCCCCGCCATCAGCACGGCGGCGACCGCCTTGTTGACCTCCATACTATCCATATCAAGCCCTTCCCAAGCCGTGCGGCCGCTGCCAGCGCACGGGATACACCACCCATGCCGCAGGGCAAGCCCATGCGGCCAGCAATCCCATATAGACCAAGGGTGGGGAAGGTTGCCCAGCGGTCAAGCCGACTAGGCCGAACACAAAGCTCGGCCTAGATCAATTTGCGTCCAGGCTGGACGCAAACTGGTCCAGCTTTCTTGTTTGCAAGCAGACACTTGCAGGTTCAAATCCGGCCACTGTACATCCGGATCTGACCGCAATCTGCCCTTGATAAAACACAAGGGCCTGGCCAACTGGCCAGGCCCTTGCCCGCTACTGGCAGGGTCAGTTGACCGGCGTGGGACGCATCGGCGGCGTCGTCCGCGCCCCTGCCGGGTAAACCCCGGGGTTCACCACCTGGAGGCTAGTCTGCACCAGCCCCGCCTCCGGCCCCGGCTGCTTCAACTCGGGGAAGGCGTTGACCATGTTGACGCCATACAACGGTTTGAACACCCCCTGGTGGCAGGTCGCACAGGCCACCTTGGGCGAGTCCCCTGTGGGGCCGAGCCGCCCCACCGGGAACACGTCATGCAGCGGGTCCATGTAGTTCGTGTTGATGTCCCGCACCATGCGTATGCCGTGCCAGGCCGAGACGCGCTGCGGCGTGCTCTGGCTCCAGTCGCCGAATGCCCGGCTGTTGTGGCAGTAGGTGCAGTTGACGCCCAGCGAATTCGAGAAGTGGATCATCAACGCATAGGTCCAATCGGTTTCCTTGATCGAGTGGCGGTTGCCGGACGGCAGCGCCGTCTCGCCCTGCTGGCGGATCGGATAATCGCCTTCCAGCATCGGCGTGAACGGGTCGTAGGGCAGGCTGCTGTCCCCGACGGACGCCTTCGCCAGGTTCTTGCCCTGGGAAACCTCCAGCACGCCGCCCTTTTGTGGCGTCGGGCCTGGGTCCTTGTACCAGATGTAGGTCGGCACGTTGTTGCCGCGGTGGCAGGTGTAGCAGGTGACGCCCGCCCCACCCGGCGTCCCCGCCCCGCCGACATTGCCGACGCCGTTGCCGCCCCCAGCGGCCACGCCCCAGACGTGCGGCGCCCAGGTCGAGTTGATGTCCTGGGTCATCTGGATCATCCGCCGGGCGACGATCTTGGTGTAATACGTGTCCTCCGCCATGTTGGCCGTGTTGTGGCAGTAGGCGCAGCCCTGCTGCGGCGACACCCAGTTGGTCAGGCTCACCATCAGCCGGGTAAACTGCCCGACGCTGAGGTCGCCCAGCACCAGCACGTTCTTGTAAACCTGCGCCGCCTTTGGCCCGGTTGCCGGCAGTTGCGGCAGGGACGCCGGAACCTTGTTCGCGGCGACATACTTCACCAGGTCGGCGCGGTTGTAGTTGGTTTCCATGGCCACGCCACGGAAGCCGCGCTGTATCCTCACTTGGCCCGGGGTTTCGAACTTCGACAGCATCGCGATGCCCAGCAGCGCCGCCGCAGCCGCGCCAACGACGCCCAAGCCGAGCTTGATACCAGGGATCATCGGGGCGCTCCTGCGGCCGGCGGCGCCACGCCGGGGATGCCGGTGGGGGTCGCCAAGGGGTTGACCGGCGGCGCCGGGAAGCCCGGCGTTGTCAGCGTGGGGTCCTGAATCGCGCCCCAGACTGCCGGATACTCGGGGGCGATCCCATGCTTTTGGCCCCACAGGAACCAATTGTCCACGACCGTGCCTGTCAGCAGGATGCCGATGCCGCCGGTGATCGGCGTCAGGATGGCGAACCACCAGGCCCAGCGGTGGATGCTCTCGGCGCTGGCGCACCAGCCCATGGTCCAGCGCCAGAACAGGGCGCCGCGCTCGAACGCGGTGCCGCGGTCGGCGATCTGCTCCAGCTCACGCTCGCCGCCATAGCGGGTGATCGCCAGCACCGTCGCGCCGTGCATGGCGAACAGCAGGGTCGAGCCATACAGGAACACGATGCTGAGCATGTGGAATGGGTTGTAGAACAGGTTGCCGTAGCGCAGCGAGAAGGCGGCGGTCCAATCCAGGTGCGGGAAGATGCCGAACGGCACCGCCTCCGACCAGGACCCCATCAGGATCGGCCGGATGAAGCCCAGCACGAGATACAGCCAGATCGCGGCGCCGAAGGCCCAGGCGACGTGGCTGCCCATGCCCAGGCTCTTTGCCCGCTGATACACCCGCAACCACCAAAGCAGGATGGAGGCGGTCAGGAAGAACCCGGCCATCAGCCACCATCCGCCCTCGGCCAGCGGCGGCAGGCGCAGGCCGTATGACGGCGCCGGCGGCTCCAGCGCCAGCCAGAATAGCTGGCGGACAAACTGCACGATGTCCCAGTTCACCGACGCCCACATGTTGAGGCCGATGATCTCGAAGGCGATGAAGCCGCAGATGAGCGAAGCGACGCCGGTGGCGCCCAGGTAGATCGGCCCGACCTGCGCATCTCCCAGCACGCCGAACAAGTGCAGGTAGAACGGCTTGCCTGACCGGGTCCAGCTCGTCGCCGTCACCGGCACCCCGGCATAAACGGGGCCGCGGACCTGCACGCGGGTAAAAAGGTTCTGGTATTCAGCCATGAGATTCCTCCCGGCTTTCTTTGTTGTATCGGTTATATCGCGGGAACGGTGATTCAGCCATGCCCGTCATTGCAAGGGGCAACGCGGCAATCCACGGGCCGCAGGCACGGTCCTGAAGGCCGCTGGATTGCCGAGCCGCAGAGGCTCGCAATGACGGTGACTGGGCGGAGAGGCGCATGAAGAAGGTCATGGGCGCTACCTCCAGATCGGCAGGTTCAGCCACCAGCCCCACCATTCCGGCCAGCCGCGGCTCCAGAAAGGGCCGCTGATGATGATGCATACAGCACTCCAGAATCCGGCTGACAGCGCCAGGAACAGGCCGAGCCGGTGGATGCCCAGGGTGCCGATGGACCAGCCGATGGTGTCGCGGAAGAAGGTGTTCTCGTGCTCGGCGGTCTTGATGACCTTGCCCTTGCCGGGGTTGGCGGCGGACAGCACCAGCGCGCCGTGCAGCGACAGCGCGAGCGTGGTGGTGAAGAAGAACGTCACCGCCAGCATGTGCGCCGGGTTGTAGTGGAAGTGCAGGTATTGGTAGCCGGTGTTGCTGACCCAATCGAGGTGGCTGAGTATTCCATAGGGGAACCCGTGCCCCCAGGCGCCCATCAGCACCGGACGGATCACCACCAGGCTGACATAGGCGAAGATCGCCACGCCGAAGGCGAAGGGTATGTGGTAGTTCATGCCGAGCTTACGGCTGATCTCCACTTGGCGCAGCATCCAGGAGACGAAGGCGCCAATGGCGCAGATGGTGATGACCTGCCACAGCCCGCCCTCCTTGAGCGGCGCGAAGCCTAGGCCGTAGGACAGGTCGGGCGGTGCGATGTTAATGCGCCAGATGTTCCAGGTGGGACCGATGGCCGCGCCATAGACGATCAGCGCGGTGCCCAGCAGGGAGAAGAACAGCGCGGTGACGCCGAAGAAGCCGACATAGAACGCACCGACCCAGAAGTCGAACAGGTCGCCGCCGATCAGGGTCCCGCCGCGGACGCGGTACTTTTCCTCATAATTCAACATGGCCATGACGGGAAACTCCCTGGGCGGACCGCTTGCGGCCCGCGTCGTGTCGGCGGATCGGCCCGGACGGAGGAGGTCGTTCCCTTCCGCCCAGGGCCGTGGTTCGGGGTTACCGGGCCGGCGGGGCTGTGGACGGCAGCGGCGCCAGTTGCGGGGACGCCAGGCTGCTGCCGGCGCCGCGGACGGGGCCTTCCAGCCAGTTGAACCGGCTCGTGCTGAGCAGGATGAAGTGGATCAGCAGCGCCAGCACGAACAGGAACACGCTGAGCGCGACCAGAACCCGGCGGGGGTCGAAAAGCAGCCAAACACGCCACATGGTATGGTTCTCCTTATGCCAGCAGCGACTTGACGAACTGGATGCCATCGAGCATCGCGGCGGGTGAGCCGGGGTAGCCGTTCGGCCCCGGCAGCCACGGCCGCCACTGCCAAACCAGGAAGTGCGCCACGATCGCGATCGCCGTGAACACGATGAAGCTGGTCACGAAGATGCTGTGGAACTCGCGGGCTTCGCTATCGGTCAATCCCGAGCTGGAATTGCCGCGTACTGCGACGTCAGACATCCTTAGGGTCCTCCTCCTTGGCCGCTGCTAGGGCCGTTGCTGCCGCACGCATCCCGTGCGGCTGGGTCGTGGCCACGGCAACCGCCGGGGCCACGCGCCCACCGGCTTCGCCGGCAAGCCATCGCCTGCCGGCGATGCCGGCAAGACCTCGCCAACCGGCACCGCCGGTTGAACCTGGGAGCCGTCCGGCGTTGCCGGCCCGGCCCGATTACGGGGACGGCGCTCATGCGGCCTGTCCTCCCGTCATCCGTTGCAGCGACTCCGCGACGCGCCGGGCAGTGACCCGGCCTTCGCGCGCCGCCCGTGCGTCGCCCTCCACCCGGTCGCGCGCCCGCTTGGCGGCGCTGATCCGGACCAAGAACGGCTCGCGCGCGACATGCGCGTCCAGCGCGGCCACGGCGTCGTCGTCCCAAGGATCGGCGTTCCAGTCCGCGCCCTGCACCGGCGTCGCCTCCACCCGATCCATGTCCGTGCTAAGCGGCAGGATGTGGAACAGGGCGTCGAACAGGGCGTTGCAGAACTCTTGCACCACATACGTCGCCCCGGCGTAGCCCATGAATGGCGTGCCCGTGGCCCGGCGGATTACCGCGCCCGGGAACGACGCCGGGATATACATGCACCGCGCGCCCAGCTCGGCGGCATACATCCGCTCGTTGAACGAGCCGAACAGCACGAAGGGCGGGGTAGCCTTCATCGCCGCACGGACGGCCACGTTGTCCGGCTTGGTGCCGGCGGTGCGGCTGAAGCTGAAGGTGCAGGGGATGCCCATCTCCCCCTCCAGGAAGCCGCGCAGCCCCCGGGCGTAGGTGTCGGTTGCCACCACGGCGAAACTGGCGGTCGGGAAGAAGTCCTGGGTGACAGAGCGCCACAGGTCCCAGATCGGCTTGATGGTGGTATGCTTCTCCGCCTCGATGAACGGCTCGGGGTCAAGGCCGGTCAGCTCGCCGAGCTTGCGTAGGAAGTTGGTGGTGGCGAACAGGCCGATGGGCGCCTGCAAGTACGGCCGGTCCAGCTCCTCGCACAGATTGCGGCCGAACTCGCGATACAGGCAGATGTTCACGTCGGCGTCGGGCAGGCGCGCGACATCCTCGATGTGCGACCCCAGCGGGAAGGTCAGGTTGACCTCGCAGCCGATGCCCTCGACCAGGCGGCGTATCTCGGCCAGGTCGGACGGCATGTTGAAGGTGCCGTAGATCGCGCCGATCAGGTTGACGCGGGGCTTGGTGCCCGGCTTGCGCTCCGCGACGGGGGGGCGTGGCTTGGGCTTGCTGCGCTTGGCGCCGAACTCGCTCCACAGCCAGTAAATCGCGCGGTCGGCGGCCTGCCACTGGTCCTCGTCAATGGTGCGGGGGATGAAGCGCAGCAGGTTGCTGCCCTCGGGGGTAACGCCGCCGCCGATCATCTCGGCGATGCTGCCGGTGACGACGACGGAGGGCATGTCCTGGTCGCCGGTCTTTGCCGCCTGGCGCAGCGCCCCCTCCGTGCCGGTGGAACTGAGGTTGTCCTCCGACAGGCCGGTGACGACGACGGGCAGCTCGTGCGGCGGCAGGCCGTCGGTGTAGTGGAGCACCGCCGTGACCGGCAGGTTCTCGCAGCCGACTGGCCCATCAATGACGACGCGCAGGCCGCGTATGGCGGTGAAGGCATAAACAGCGCCCCAGTAGCCGCCAGCCCGGTCGTGATCCTGTACTAGCATGACTGCTCCCTCTCCCTCCGGGAGAGGGTTGGGGTG
>CAXTDP010000204.1:6501-8586 GCA_964242295.1 uncultured Acetobacteraceae bacterium
GGTCTTGGCTGCGGAGCGGGGCGCGGTGGATGCTGACGGCACCCGGCCCTGCTTTGGAGAGGACGGTCCCTGAAGACCCCCTCACCCCGACCTTCTCCCGGAGTGAGAGGGAGTAGAAAGCGGCCATCGCTAGCTCCCCATCGCTTCGGTGGCTTTCGCCTTGGCTTCACGGGCGCGGCGATACCGGTCGCGCGCGCCGGCCGGCTCCACCGGCTTGCCGCGGCTGCCGTAGCCGGCGGTCGGCCCGGTCCCTACGCCGTCGAAGAACTCCACCATCCGGTTGAACCGCCCGGCCCCGCCAACCTGTGCCGCCACGATGGCCGCCATGGACCCGGCGCCGGCCACGCCGAACAGCGGGCGGGCCGACACCATGTTGGTGAAGTACAGCGCCGGGATGCCCAGCTCCTTCGCCGCCTGCACCAGCGGCGTCGTGCCAACCGCCAGGTCCGGTCGCACGTCGCGCATGGCGGCCAGGTCCTGTTCCAGGCTGGCGCGATACTGGATGTGCGTGCCGCGGGCTTGCAGCCACTCGCGGTCGCCGTCCGACCACTCCGTGCGCGGGCAGGCGGTGCCGACATAGGGTACCTCGGCGCCGGCCTCGATCAACAGCCGGGCCACCAGCAGCTCGGAGCCTTCGTAGCCAGACACGGTGATGCGCGCCCGGATCGGGTTCGCCTCCAAGGCGGCGCGGATCGCCGGCAACGCCCGAGCCTTGGCGGCATCAACCAGGTCCGCGGGCACGTTCGCCGCGGCGCCGATGGCATCCAGCCAGGCCGCCGTGCCGTCCACGCCCACGGGTCCGCTGCCCACCACGGGACGCCCGGCGGCCCGAAACTCGCGCACCGTCGCGGTGTAGAACGGGTGCGCCGCCGCCGCGACCCGGCAGTCCAGCGCCGCATACAGGTCCCGCCACTCCCGCGACGGCAGCGGCGGCGCCACCGTCAGGCCCATCGGCGCCAGCAACGCGCTCAGGCCCGGCGGGTCGCCGGGGAAGAACTCGCCGATCATCGCGACAGTTGGCATCTGGGCCTGCTGGCGCGGGCGGGCGACGGGGCCGTGCTCGGCCTCGGTGCGGGCGTAGCGCAGCATGGCGCCGGCCAGCACGTCCTTGGCCTCGGCATGGGTGGGCACGCCGAAGCCCGGCACGTCTATGCCGATCACCCGCACGCCATCGATCATCTTCGGCAGCCGGTCCAGCGGCACGCCGGAGGCAGTCGGCACGCACAGGTTGATCACCACCACGGCGTCGTAATCCGCAGGCTTCGCCGTCTCGTAAACGGCGTCGCGGATGTCCTCGTAAAGCTGGCCCTTGACAAGCGTTTCCGAGTTGAACGGCACGTAGCCGACGCTGCGCCGCGCCCCATAGAAGTGCGATGTGAAGGTCAGCCCATACACGCAGCAGGCGCTGCCGCTCAGGATCGTCGCGGTCCGGCGCATGCGCAGGCCGACGCGCAAGGCTCCGAAGGCCGGGCACATGCTCTGCGGCTGGTCATGGGGTCCGCGAGGGTAGTCCTGCATCAGCCGGTCCATCGCCGCGCCCTTGCCGGCGGCACGGGCGGCGGCGTCCAGCGTGTCGCGGCCGCCGTGGCAGCCTGACCCGGTCACCGGTGGAATGGTGGCGCCGCCGTCCATGCTCAGGCGCCCTCGTAGATCACTTCGAGGGAGGCCCGGCTGCTGACGGTCGCCGGGCACATGTCGGCCTCGGTCGCCGGCTGCAGCACCACGCCGCGGCCCACGGCGTCGCCCTTGAACAGGCCCAGCAGCGCGTCGTGGCTCAAGGGCGTCGGGCGGACCGGGGGCGCGGTGGCAACCTGCTCGGCCAGCAGCTCGAAGACGCCGGCCCACTCGCCGCCGGGCTTGCCGATGATCTCGTAGTTGGCGGACTTGCGGCGGATGTCCTCGTTGGCGGGGATGGCGGACAGCACGGGGATGCTGGCGGCTGCAGCGAAGGCCTGGGCCTCGCCGGTGCCGTCATCCTTGTTGATGACCATGCCGGCGACGCCGACGTTGCCACCCATCTTGCGGAAGTAGTCCACCGCCGAGCAGACGTTGTTGGCGACATACAGCGATTGCAGGTCGTTGCTG
>CAXTDP010000205.1:0-8562 GCA_964242295.1 uncultured Acetobacteraceae bacterium
CGCCCTTTCCCAGCCCGTCCACAAGCAGCGCTCGGACGAGCCGGCCAAGCAGCACTCCTTCGTGGTGATGCACTTCTCCGCCACCTTCACCCAGCTCGCGGTCTCCCTGGGTCACATCTTCAAGTGCGAGATCGGCGACATCGACATGCGCGATGTCGTCCTCAACCGCCGCATCCTGGTGGTGAACCTGCCGACCCTGGAGAACTCGGGCGAGACCACGGCCTCCCTCGGCCGCCTGGTCGTCGCCTCGCTCCGCAACATGATGGCCCAGACCCTGGGCGCCGACCTCGAAGGCGACTATGCCGAGATCGTCGAGAACAAGCCGCACCTGGCGCCGACGCCGTTCCCGGTCGTGTTCGATGAGGTCGGCTACTACGTGGTGCCCGGCATGGACAAGATGCTGGCCATGGGCCGCGGCCTCGGCTTCATGTTCTACCTCGGCTTTCAGGAGGTCGCCGGGCTGCGTCAGCGGATCGGCGACGCCATGTACTCCCTGCTCGGCAACGCCAACCTGCAGATCCTGATGCGGCTGCAAGAGGGCAGCGAGACCCGAAAGTATGTCGAGCAGACCGCCGGCGACACCCACGTCACCCAGGCCAGCTCCTTCCAGGCCAACGAGTTCGGCGTGTTCCGGGAGAGCATGAGCGCCGACGTGCGGCAAACCTCCCGGGTGAACTGGAGCGACCTGCGCAGCTTGATAGAGGGCGAAGCCATCATCCTGCTGGGCAAGGACCGCGTTTACGCCAAGCTGTTCCACGCCGAGATAGATGCTAACGGCCCGCTGCGCATGAACCGTCCGCTGATGCTCCGGCCGCCGGAGATTGGCCAGCTCAAGGCATCGGGCGAGCGGACGAAGACGACCCTGCGGCACCTCCTGGCCGGACGTGCGGCCAAGCGGCAGGACTTGGCCCCTGCTCCGACCCTCGACGGCCTGCTGGCAGGCTTCGCCCATCGTGCGGCCGAGCGGCCCGACCAGGACTTCGGCACGACCGCGCGCGCTGCCATCCTCGCCTTGAAGGACATCGTGCCCGCAGCTTCGGAGACGGTCACGCCGGCTGCCGGCCCGGCAGACGGTCCGGTGGTGGAGACGGAGCACACGCCGATGGTCCGGAGTGTCAGCGCACCCGCGGACGACCTGCCCAACCCGGATGCCCCCCGTTCGCCGCCGCCGCCGGAGTTGTCCCGCGGCGTCGTGGAGGCTGCCGAACTTATGGGCAGCTCGCCGGCCGAGGCGCAGGCAGAGGCCAACAGCACCGCAGCCTTGCGTGAGATGGCCTTGGACGGCACGGCAGCGAAACCTGAGATGCCTGCCCTCGACTCGGAGCAGTTGCGCGCGCTGATCGAAGGTCTCACCACCAAGATCGAAGACATCCGACGTGGATCAGCTCCGGTCCTGCAGGCCGCCGAGTAGAACGTGGAGATCGACATGAACAAGCTCGTAGTCGTCGTCGCACTCGCCTTGATGTTCATGCCGGCCGTGCCCTTCCAATCTCGCGCAGCGGAACCTCGCTTTTCCGTGCCTCCGACATCAATGCCTACCCGCCGCATCCCACCCCCGGCCGTCCAGACCGCCATACAAAACCTGCGTGAGGCGTGCCTTGCTTGGACGCCGACGATCGCTTCGGGGGAGGAGGACGGCAGGCCGCTTCTGGTTTCAGAACTGGAAGGCAGCGATATGTGCCAGGCCGCGACGGAGATGACCACGTTGCAGACGAAGATGGCCGTCTTCGGAGGTGTTATCGCGCTTGTGGTGCTTCTGCTAGCATCCGGGGTCCTTGGCCTCGCGACCGGCATCTTCAGGCGCGTGCGTTACACAGTATCCTCGCAGCAGTGGTGATGTATGGTTTCCACCCGGCCTGGTGCTGACTTGGTGGTCCAGCACAAGCCTTGTCAGCTCAATCTGTTTCCCGATGCGGCTGGGCTGCCGGTGGCGGACGCCTCGGTCGTGCCAGGTCTTGACTTGATGGAGGAGCAGCGTCGGCACGAGGAAGCCTGGCACGCGCGCCAGGATCTGTTGCGCGCTGTGCAGCTGCGTCTTGCCGCGCAACGTCTGTGGGGCTTTCCGAACATGGTCCGCAATCCGGACGGCCCATGGCAGGATCTGCGCGGCCGGGCCTACGATATCGACCTTTCCCGGCGGTGCTGGCCCGCCTAATACCTCGTGCGCGCCGCCTGCGCCGGCGTCCAGTGCATCACCCTCCATGTCCGGCCAGGCTGCGACGGCATCCAGGCCGTGCCTTGTGCCACCACGGTGCTGGCGGGGTTGGCACCGGTGAGCGTCGTCCCATGCACCGCTCCGCACCCCCAGTATGAGGCATCATGATGAAGGGCCGACCGCCCCACAGCCCCGGCGTCACGCCTCAGACCAAGCTCTTTCCGCAACCCCGCAAGGTTCGTCAGGCGCATCTTCAGGCACGCCGGAAGGCTGCTGGACTGATCCAAGTGGCCGTTTGGATTCCGGCTGGCAACCGGCGTGAGATGTACGCGGTAGCTGAAAAAATGCGTCAAAGTGCCGGCACTCTGCTGGCGACAAACGCCCGAGATGATGATGCTGAGGCCCAGCTCCTTCTGGAAATCTAGGTGCCAACCCAACATCCTGGTTACGGGCCGTCACTTCGACGTCTTTTGCTAATGTCCAACATGGTAATTGCTCACCTGGGTAGGGGTGGCGTGCCGCGTGTGCGGTCTGGGGTGGCGGCCCTGTGTGGCTTGAGATGATGGTCGACGCGGCCACGGCGGGTCCGATTCAAGTTGTGGATGGCGCCCGGGATCGACCTCAGTAAGCTGACTGCCGCGGAGAAGGATGTGCTCATCCTCTCGCTGCTGCCGCTGGCCGGGCAGTTGGAGGCGGCGTTGGCCCGCATCGCCGAGCTTGAGGCGCGTCTTGCCAGGTACGAGCGCCTTGGTAAGACGCCGGACAACTCTTCGCTGCCGCCCTCGAAGGGGCCTAAGCCCGAGCGTCCCCCCGGCGGCAAGCTGTCGCGCCGGAGCCGTCCCGGCTTTGGGCGCGCGCTGGAGGCAAACCCGGACCGAATGGTGGATGCCATGCTCGACACCTGGCCGCATTGTGCGGCGGCCTTCCCGTCCGGGCAGCAGACGCCACAGCAGGTGTATGACCGCATTGAGCTGCCGGTCAGGCCGGACATGACCAGTGTGCGGCTGTTCGGTGGCAGGTGCGTCTGCTGCCTCGGTCGCACGACGGCTGTTGCGCCGGGCGGCCTGGAACCCGGCCCCCCCCTTGGCCAGTCGGTCACGGCCTTGGTGGTCTACCTGCACTACGCCCAAGCTATCGGGTTGGAGCGGCTGGCCGCGCTGATGGGCGACCTGTTCGGGCTTGCGGTCAGCGAAGGGGCGCTTAGCAACATGCTGGCCCGGGCGCGCGAGCTGTTGCTAGCCGCTGCGGCGCCGGTTGCCGGCTGCGTGACCGCCAGTGCTGTGGTGTGCTCGGACGAGACCTCGGCCCGAGTGGGCGGCAAGACCTGGTGGGAGTGGGTCTTCGTTGGCACGCTTGCGGTGCTGCACGTCATCCGTCCCAGCCGCGGCAAGACTGTGGTGCAGGACCTGTTCGGCTCTGTCCGGCCGGAGGTCTGGGTGTCGGACATGCTCGGTGTCAGGCGACATTGGGAGACCAGGCCGCTTACGACGCGATGACCCATCCACCCGGTCGCCCACTTTCTTCCGTAAGCCTCTCAAACATCTGCCCAACGTTGCCGGGTCGAGCCGCAAGGTGGATGGGTGCCAGCTGTCGCCTGCGGAGGGGTGTCCGGGTCCTTCCGCATTCTCGGTGCAGCTGGGCTGTGCCAACCGGCGGCGATCATCATATCAGAGGCACGCTATTCCACTCGGAGGGCTGCCTGTTCCTTGTCCACGTCGCTGTTGTCCTTGCTTCCGGCCGGTCTCGTCGTCGACCGGGTGGTTGTTGATCCTGACCGCGTCATCGTTGCCGCCCGTGCCCGCGGCGCGGTTGCCTCGTGTCCCCTTTGCCGGCGCCCGTCGCGCCGTGTCCACAGCCGATACGCCCGCCGCCTCGGTGACCTGCCGTGGCAGGGCCGTGTCGGCCAGCTCGACGTGCAGGTCCGACGCTTTCGGTGCTCGGCCCCCGCGTGTCCGCGCCATGTCTTTGCCGAGCGCCTGCCGGCAGTGGCCCTGCCGCGGATGCGGCGCACCGCCCGTCTCGCCGAGGCGCAGCGCCACATCGCCTTCAGCGCAGGAGGTGAGGCCGGTGCCCGTCTGGCGTCGCGGTTGGCCATGCCGGTCAGCGGCGACACGCTGCTGCGCCTGATCCGGACGGCGCCGTTGCCTGTGTTACCGGCGCCGCGTGTGATCGGCATCGACGACTGGGCTTGGCGCCGGGGCCAGCGCTACGGCACGCTCATCGTCGATCTCGAGCGCAACCGTCCCATCGATGTTCTGCCTGACCGCGAGGCGCAAACAGTTGCGGCTTGGCTGAGCGACCATCCCGGCATCGACGTCGTCGCGCGTGACCGCGCCAGCGCTTACGCCGACGGCGTTCGGAGCGGCGCACCGGATGCTGTTCAGGTCGCGGACCGCTGGCACCTTCTGCACAACCTCGGCGACGCCCTGGCCAGGGTGCTCGACCGGCACCACGGTGACCTGCGCGCGGCAGCGGACACGGCTGGAGCAGAAGGGCAAGACGCGCAACCGGCGCCCGACGTGTCCTCGGCGCCCGCGGCTGAGCTCCAGACCCCAGACCGGCACGCCGTCCGGCGCGACCGGTTCAACGAGGCGATGACGCTGCATGGCCAGAGCTGGTCGGCACGGCGCATCGCGCGTGCTGTGGGCGTCAATCGCCAAACGGTACGAAGTTGGCTGCGGTCGGGACAGCTGCCGACCTGGCGCCAGCAGCCCCGCGGCAGCACGGTTGATCGTCATGCCGAGCACCTCGACCGGCGCTGGGGCGAGGGCTGCCGCAACGCCGCCCAGCTGTGGCGCGAGATCAAGGAGCAGGGCTTCCGCGGGCAGCTGCGGACGGTTCAGCGCTGGGCCAGCGGTCGTCGCGGCGCTGATCCGGCGGCGTCCGGGGCGGGCCGAGGAGCGGCAGGGTGGCCGGTGCCCTCAAAGCAGCGGGCGGCGTGGCTTGTTGTCGCTGATCCCGAGAGGATGAACGCCACGGAGCAGCGGTTCGTCGATGCCCTGATTGCGCGCTCGCCGGAGCTTGATGGCCTGATCAGCTTGGCACGTAAGTTCAGCAGCATGGTGCGTCAACAACAGGCCGACCGGCTGGATGCGTGGCTCGATGCGGCGAAGGGGTCTGCCCTGGCCGGATTTGCCGGCGGGCTGATGCGTGATTTCGCTGCGGTCCGAGCAGCACTGTCGTTGCCGTGGAGCACTGGGCCCGTGGAGGGGCAGATCAGCCACTTGAAGACGATCAAGCGGACCATGTGCGGCCGCGCTGGGTTCGAACTGCTACGCCAGCGCATTCTCCAAGCGGCCTGAATGATCCCACGCCAACCCCATACCTGCACCGAGAATGCGGAAGGACCGGGTGTCCGATGTCGCCTGACACTCGGGAGCCAGCGCGGCCATGGGCTGCAGTGGCAGGTGTGCTTGGCGCACCTGCTGCGCGACGTACGGTATGCTTCGGAGTGCGGCGACACCGCTTTCAGCGCCCCACTTTCGCGGCTGCTGCTGCGCGTCATCGCCATCGGGCGGCGGCGCGAGGGGCTGGCCGACAGCACCCTCAAGCAATACCAGGCCGACATGGACCGCAGGCTCGACCGGATCATGGCAGCCACCCCGCTGAGCGATCCAAGGCGCAAGCTGCGCCGCCACATCGCCGCCAACTGGGCGCACTTATTCGTATTCGTCACCAACCGCGACGTGCCTGCCACCAACAACGTGTCCGAACGCCACCTCCGCCCGAGCGTAATCTTCCGCAAGGTGACCAACGGCTTCCGCTGCGAATGGGGCGCCGAATCTTACGCCGCTTTCCGCACCATCGTCAGCACCGCAAAGGCCAACCAAGCCCAGGTGCTCCACGTCTTCCGCTTCGTCCTTTCCGCCCCGTCAGCCGAAAAGACCATCGCCTACCCGGGGTGAGCAATCACCCCTCAACCTCTGATGCGCAAATCCAGACTGGCTTTTGAAGGATTGAAAATGCAAAATCCGCAATAACGACTGCCTGGAGGTAGTAAGCTCCTGGAACAGAGCGCGGATCCAGCTCCAGGTTGAATGACGTGCTAACCATCGGCTGCGCCGTAGATTGTACTTTGCTCCAGGATGGAGTTGCTTTCATCTCGATCCAATGTCCGGGGCAATCAATCCGGAGAGCGGCATGGACTGTTGCACCTGTAAACGGCGGATCGATCTGCACCGATACTTTGGTAGGCCGGCCGACGTGGAGTCGAGAGGGCGCCAAAAGGCGGCAGGATGTCAGATCCGAACTCTGATCCGAGATGATCGCGCAGCGCTGGCAGTACCGGATGGCGCGCGCGATTTCGGGGCGACACGGATCGAAAGAAGCCACTTCAAAGCTCAGACTACCACAATGCTCGCAGGGACCGCCAGATCGCTCAGCTCCCAGCGTCTTCAAGAAGCGGTTGTAAAATGGGTAGAACGCAAGCGGCACATCCCATTGCTGCCATCTGCGTACCAGGGCCTCCTGGCCGATCTCTGTCATCTGCTGCAGTCGATGGTCATCTAGCGTCGCCGAAGACGCCAGCGCCGGGCCGCGGCGGTAAGCGAGCGCCCGCCCGAGTCTTAGGATCGCTAGGGCCGTTTCCCGTGCGACCGCGAGATCCGCCACCATAGCCGCCAGGCCTGGTGTAGGCCTTAGCTCGCCGGCGGGGTTCGAGCAGACGTCAAAGAGCCGGTCGAGGAAACCAGTGGCCCGTTCAATGTGCTGGAGATGCGCGGCGGAAGCCGCGGGCGAAATCGTGACGACGACCTCCGCAGGAATGTCGTCGAGGAAGAAGGTCCAAGCCTCGCTCTCGTCGGGCGTGTCGCTGGGCAGGACGACGCATAGCACGTTGCGAGCTGGTTCACTGTACACATCGACGCGGACATTGTGGCAATCGATGGCGCGTCGAAGTTTCGCGTCCCGGAGAAGGGTAACGGCGATCCCTTCTCGGCCCCTTGAGACTCGGAAAGAGCCACCAATCCCGGTCGCGCTGAGGGTTCTTGGGATCGTAATCGCGTTGGTGTGATCGCTGGTGCGAGCCTCCGGATCACCATATATTATAAGTGCCGGTGCCTCCTCCCACACCGCATGCTGGATCCGGTTGAGAAGGGCGACGCTCTCTCCGAGAGTCAGGCCGGCGTTCAGCGCAGAATGGGTGATCCGAGGCAGTGCCGGAACCGGGCGAATAATCTTCGTGCTGGCGACCCACGCCGAAGCATGTCCCTCCAAGGCAGCGTACATCATCCAGAGGGCAGACGGGAAGATCGAACTTGTTACCGGCGCACCGCTGCAGCTCGCTGCCAGTATAATACCAGCACGGACATCGCCGGCATAGACGAGTTCCGCGGGGCGATGGATCTGGCGCTTGCAAAGCCCCGCCGACATGCATGGTTCGGTAGGGCGCTCTGGGTGAGTATCGACGTGATGGGAGGTGAGCGAGGCTCCTGGCGAGCGTCCGCAGAGAATCTGGCCTCCCACGCCCGCATCAATGTGATCCCCATGCGCGGTGAAAGCGAGGAGGCCGAACGTCCGCGTGAGGGCGTGACCGAGACCGCGAGCCTCGTCGGCCGGTTGCAGCCCGGGCCTGCCGCCCTCTGCTATGAAGCACTGATCCTCCTCAATGAGGAGGGCGCCTTCGGGGGGGCGGATCCGATGCAGGAGCGTCTTGAAGACCAGAAACGTCAGGGTTTCTGGGGAGCGGGCTGTCAATAGCCCGAATGTCCCGACTGGGGGTGCGCCCTCGGCGCAACCGGAGAGCAGCTTAGTCGCGGCGGTAAGGATAACGCTTCCCTCGGTCGCGAGGACGATACCGGACGCGCCGATACGCGATACCGCGCGGGCGAGATCCGAAGTGGTAACGACGGTCCTGACAATCCGGCCGGTAGCGTCGGCCAGCGTGCCTGCGGCCGCCTCAATCGGCCCCGGCTCGCAGAGGACTACCCGGTCGTTGCCGACAGCGACGCCATCGACGGATGCCAGTGGCATCGCCGACAGCGGCGCCGGCCGGCGTTCGACCCCAAAGCTCTCGCAAACTGCGTTCAGAGCGCCCGCACCATCGCCCGCCACGGGGATCGCGACCACCCCCGCGGTTCGCGAAAGCATGCGAGCGTGATCGATTGCGGACGGGTAGCCCGATAGGCACTCCGCAACTACGGCGACGATCCGCGGCGTTCCCTTCGTTCTATGCATCGAGGCCTCCTAAAAGCGTCCGCTTTGAACGCTGTCCAGGTAGTCTGAGCGCGGCTCGGCGAATTGTCAGCGGCCCTGAGTTGGCTCTGATGGACGCGGAGCGGGCGGAGCTGCAAGGCTCGGCGGCCCGGCCGGCGCAGGCAATGGCGCTGCGGGTGCGGATCGTGCTGGCCTGCGCGGACGGCGGGCATAACAAGGACGTGGCGGCCAAGCTGGACGTGTGCCAGCCCACG
>CAXTDP010000206.1:0-8521 GCA_964242295.1 uncultured Acetobacteraceae bacterium
GTGGCAACGCGTGTGGAAGCGGCAGCCTTGCGGCGGGTTCAGCGGGCTGGGCGGCTCGCCCCATACCCGCCCCATGGAACAATCGAGTCCGTGCTCCTCAAGGAGCGAGGAGGCGATCAATGCCTGCGTGTAGGGATGGGCCGGTCGCCGGAACAGCGCGTCCGCATCCGCGAGTTCCACGATTTCGCCCAGGTACATGACCGCCACCCGGTCACAAACGTGCCGCACGACCCGCAGGTCGTGGGTTATCATCAGCACGGTCAGTTCCGGCTGATCGCTGCGAAGCTGGCGCAGCAGGTTAAGTATCTGTGCGCGGATGGAGGCATCGAGCGCCGATGTCGGCTCGTCGCAGACCAAGAGTTTCGGCTGCATCAGCAAGGCTCGGGCGATCACGGCCCGTTGCAACTGCCCACCAGAGCATTCGCGCGGCAAGCGGTCGAAGAAGGAGGCCGGCAGCCCCACCTCCCCCATTACGCGCAGCACGGCGGTCCGCCGTTCGGCGGGTGCTCCGATCCTGTTGTGGTTGAGCGGCGCTAAAAGGCTCTCGCCCAGCCGCATGCGCGGGTCCAGCGCGCCGGTAGGGTCCTGAAACACAAGCTGCGCGTCCCGGTGGAGCTGGCGCAGCTCGGCGGAGCCGATGCGGCCGAGGTCGTGGCCGACGGCGTGTATCTCGCCCCCGGTCGCCGCCGCCATCCTGAGCAGCACACGCGCCAGGGTGCTCTTGCCGCAACCTGACTCGCCGACGAGGCCCAACGCCTCACCCCGGCGTATCTCCAGGTCCACGCCGTCGAGGGAACGAACGACCCGCCGAGGACCGACCACGTAGTGTTTCTGGACCGAGCGGAAGGTGACCGCCGCCGGTGCCACGGCGGAGCGGGACACAACAGGCACGGAGGCGGAGGGCAGCTCCTCTCGGGTGCCGGGAGCGCAACAGCGCACGAGCTGTCCTGGTGCGCCGTGCTCGGCAAGGTCTGGTTCGTGACTGGCGCAGTTGGCATGTATGCCCAGTGCGTCGGCGGTGGCGCAACGGGGAAGAAAGCAGCAGCCAACGGGCGACAGCTCCTCCCGCGCCAGCGTGCCCCGTATGGCGAACAACGAACCATCGGCTTCGGCGCGCAGCAGAGAGGCGCGGACCAGGGCCTGGGTATAAGGGTGCTGCGGCCGTTGCAGGAGGTCCTGCGCGGTTCCCTGCTCGACCACCCGGCCGGCGTAGAGCACGACAATCCGGTCTGCCAAGGCGGAAACGATACCGAGATCGTGGGTGATCAGCAGGGTCGCCAAGCGCCGTTCAGAACGCTCCCGCGCCAGCAGTTGCAGGATCTGCAGCTGCACCGTGACGTCCAGCGCCGTGGTGGGCTCGTCCGCGATCAGCAGGCGAGGGTTGCCGGCCAGCGCCGCGGCGATCATCACGCGCTGCGCCATCCCGCCGGAAAGCTGGTGAGCATATGCGCGGGCGCGTATCTCGGGCGCCGGGATGCCGACCTCGCGGAGCAGCTCGACCACGCGCGCCGCGACCGCGGGTCCGGTCAGCCCGGTATGGAGCCGAACCGCCTCCTCGACCTGGCTACCCACCGTCGCCGATGGGTCCAGCATGGCGAGGGGCTGCTGGAAGAGCATCGAGATTTCGCCGCCGCGCAGCCGGTTCAGTCGGCGGGGCGTCATGGACAGCACGTCCTGGTCCTCGAATGCGACACTGCCGCCCGTCATGGATGCGCCCCGGGGCAGCAGCCGCATCAGGGAGAGTGCCGTCAGGCTCTTGCCGCTGCCGGACTCGCCGACCAGGGCGACGGTCTCGCCGGCGTCCACCGAGAGATCCAGACCGGCCAGCACAGGGGGGGCATCGCCGAACCCCACCCGAAGGCCACGCACCTCGAGCATCGCCATCAGCCGGGTCCTCTGCTGCGGAACCACGTAGAGCGCTGGCGCGGCCGCCTTGCCCCCCCGGCACCGTCCATCGCCTGGCCCAGCGCGGTCACCGCCAAGGCGGTAAGGAAGATGGCAAGCCCCGGTGCCAGCACCAGCATTGGTGCCCGGTCCATGTAGCGCCGGGACTCCGCGAGCATGGATCCCCAGTCGGACAAGGGCGGCTGCACGCCCAGCCCAAGGAAGGACAGGCCGCCGACCACGATCAGCTTATGCCCGAAGCGCAGCAGTGCCACTGCCGTCACCGGCCGGATCGCATTGGGGATGATGTGGCGCGACACGATGAACGAGCGCGAGCAGTTCAGCAACTCGGCTGCCTTGATGTAGTCGCGCCGGTTGATGTCGGTGGCGAGACCCCGCATCATGCGGGCGAACGGCGTCCAGCTCACGGCCGTCAGCGCGAGAATCAACGTCACGTAGCCCGGCCCCAGGATCGCGACCAGGAACAGCGCCACGATCACGTCCGGGAACGAGATGAAGAGGTCCACGGCGCGCATGATCACCTCGTCAACCCAGCCGCCCGCGCGTGCGCTGAGTACACCCAGCCCGATGCCGATCAGCACGGACAGACCGAGGCTGATGAACGCGACCGTCACGGAAAAACGGCCGCCATACAGGATGCGGCTCAGCTCGTCCCGTCCCAGGTAGTCCGTTCCCAGCCAATGGGCGGCGCCAGGGGCGGCAAAGCGGTGCAGGATGTCCTGCCGGGCTGGGTCGTAGGGGGCGATCCACGGGGCGAGCGCAAGGCCGAGCAGGATCAGCATCGTGACGCATCCCCCGATCAGCACGCTGGGCCGCACGCTGCCAAGCCGTCCGGACATGAACGGCGGGCGCAGCCGGCGGACGGTAGGCATCGCCGTTTCAGCTTGCGACATGGCCGGACCTCATGACCGGGTTGATGGCCAGATAGAGCAGGTCGGTCGCGGTGTTGATCAGCACCGCCAACCCCACGATACAGATCAGTCCGGCCTGCAGCAGCGGCAGGTCCTTGTCGACCACCGCCTCGAACATGAGTCGCCCCATGCCGGGGATGGCGAAAATTACCTCCAGCACGACAGAGCCGCCCAGCAGGCCGGCCAGCCAGAGTGCGAGAAGGGTGATCACGGGCAGGATGCCATTGCGCAGCCCGTGCCGCAGCAGCGTCTGCCCCATGCCGAGGCCCCGGCTGCGTGCGGCGGCGATATAGGGGGCTTCCAGCACGTCGGTCATGGACGCGCGGGTCACCCGGGTCAGGTAGGCCATCGGCCGCAGCGACAGGATGGCGACCGGGAGGACGGCCGACTGCAAGCCGTCCCATCCGGACGAAGGCAGCACGCCAAGCTGCAGCGCGAAAACGAGGATGCCGACCGGCGCCAGCCAGTATTCGGGCAGCGCGACCAGGGCTTGCGTCAGCAGCGTCACGAACCCGTCCAGGGCGCCGCCGGCCCGCAACGCCGCCGCCGTGCCCATCGGCAGGGCAACCAGCAGGGCAACCAGCAGGGCCGAGACGGCCAGGATGGACGAGATCAGCAAGGCCGAGCCGATGGAGGCGCCCACGGGCGTCCGGCTCTCGAAGGAAACACCGAAATCGCCGTGGAGCATGTGGCCGAGCCAGGCCGCATACTGCAAAGGCAAGGGCCGGTCCAGGCCCAGCTGGACCCGCAATCCTTCCACGGCCGCCGGATCAATGTTCAGGTCGGAGGTGCGGGCCCGGATCAGGTCCCGCACCGGATCGCTGCCGTCCAGGTAGGGGATGGCGAAAGCCACCATCGACACGGCCAGAAGCATCGCGACGAGCAGCACGGCACGGCGCAGGAGGAAACGGACCATGGCCAGCCTCCTATTTCGCTGGAGCGAGGTCCTTGGTGAGGATGTAGTGACCTAGCGGGTGCGTCTGATAGTTGCGCACGCCTGTGGACACGACATCCCGCTGCTGCTCGTGCACCAGGAATACCGAGACGGCGTCCCGCTGCAGCGTCTCACCGATCTCGGAATACAACCGATACCGCTCGCGCCCATCAATGGTCGCTGCGGCCTCATTGATCTTGCCGTCCAAGCCGGGCTGACAATAATGCGACAGGTTGAAGCCGCCCTTGCAGGCATAGTCGGACAGGAGAAAGGAGCCGGGGTCCGGGACATCAGTCAGGTGGGAGCGCGACAGCAGCATGCCTGTGAACCGGCCGCCCAGCAGGTCGGGCTCAAGTGCGCCGTAGGAGGCCACCTTGATGGTAGCCACTATGCCAACGTCGTCTAACTCGGCCTGCAGCACGCTGGCCAAGTCCGCCAACTCGGGGCGTTCCTGGTAGGCCCAAATCTCCATCTTCAGCGTACCCGGCCTCACCCCGGCAGCAGCGAGGAGGTCCCGTGCCTTCTTCAGGTCCTGCTTGACAGAGGTGCCGTCCGGGGAACCCCAGGGCTCCGTGGGTGCGAAGGGTCCCACGGCGGGCTCCGCAAGACTCTCATAGATCGTCCCGGAAATAGCAGCCGTGTCCACTGCCGCCTGGATTGCCTGCCGCACGCGCGCATCGTCGAATGGGGGCCGGGCGGTGTTGAGGTAGAAAGCCGTGGTGCGCGGCAAGGCCGTCGTCAGCACCGACACGCCGCGGACTGGCTGGCGCAGCACGGAAACGGGGATCACGGTGGCAATCTGAGCCTCGCCCGTCTGCACCATCGTGGCCCGCACCTGGCCGTCAGGCACGTAGCGCAGCTCGGCCCGCGCGTAGCCCACCGGGCCACCCCAGTAACTTGGATTGCGTGCCAGCTTCAGCATCTGGCGGGGCACATCCTCCGTCACGGTGAACGGGCCGATGCACGCATTGACCGGGTTGACCCGGTCCCCCTGGAACGCGGCAGGCGATAGGATGCCAGTGTTGGGGCTGGCCATGCGCAAAGGCACCAGCACGCTGGGCGATGGCGTGGTGATCCGCACCGTGCGGTCATCCGGCGCCGAGACCTCCGTCACCACCCTGGGAGAGAAGGATCGCGCGGGAGCAGCCACCTTGAGCGTGCGGCTCAGCACGCTGACTACGCTGGCCGCGTCCAGTGGCTTGCCGTCGGTGAAATGGAGGCCGGGCCGGAGCGTGAAATCCCATGTCGTCGGGGAGCTCTGTTTCCATGACGCCGCGAGTCCGGGCTTGACGATGCCGTCGAAGTCGATGCGGGTCAGCATTTCCATGCAGCCTGCCTTGGTCAGCACCTGGGCGTCGTCGCTTTCCAACGCGAAGCCGGACTTGGGCGCGAACAGCTCAGCCAGCACGATCGTGGAGCTGTCCTGCGCGCGGGCAGCGCTTCCAACCATAAGCACCGTTGTCATTATGACGCCGAAGACCGCGGCGTTCAGGACAGTAAGGCGTGCCGACACTTTGCTCATCTTTGCCTCTCGCGCACATAGCGCTGCTGTCCCGCCGACGACCGGCCGAACATCCACAGAGCTTTTCAGACATCCTCCGCGCATGGTGGCGAAGGCATCCCGAGAGACTAGCGACTTCCCTATCCTATCCCCTAGCAGGGGATGTGTTTATGAATTTTGTAAGCCAGCTTTTGATGTTTGTAAACAGAATTCGTCGCGGCTCAGACATGTATGAAGGGATCAGGCGAGTTCAGGACTGTTGCCAACCTTCTCAGTCCCGATCTGCTTGTCGAAGTGCGTGCTGGTGTCGCAGACGCCGACGAAATGGTAGCCAACGGCTCTCCAGAACGACAAAGTCGCCAGCGCGTCTGAACTGGCATGGAGATACATGGTCGCATAGCCAAGGCCACGAGCCTGCACCTCGCAAAGCTCCGTCAACCAACGGCCAAGGCCGTGCCCCCTGATATCGTTGCGAACATAGACCCGCCAAAGCGAGGCGATCTCTTCGCCGCGCACATAGCGCTCAGGGAACATCGCGATGATGGTTGGCTTCCAGGCGAGGTGGCGGATTCCGGCGGTCGCCACCATGGCGCCTGATAGGTCGCGCAACGCCCAGAATCCGCCGCCATGGCGTCGGCTATAGTGGCTCTCATCCGCAGGAAGTAGCAGGCTATCCAGATCAAGATGCCAGTCCACGCGGTAGTCGAAACCGTAGAACTCCTTGATCGTATCCAAGCAGAACTGCCGGGCTTCGGCGTGTTCTGGCCCGGGTTGCTCGGCAAGCTGCTCGAGCTGAAAGCCGATTGGGGCTTTGATGGTGTTGATCATAGGTATTTCGTGATCTCCTTGAACTCCTCGATGGCGTCACGCTGCGGGCCGACGAGGCCGCCGATGCTGTGTTCGAGGCAATCGTCGAGATGATCGTGGATGAAGGTGCGCTTGGCCTGTGACACGGCCTTTTCGACGGCGTGCAGTTGCTGTGCGACATCCAGGCATGGCCGGCCGGACTCGATCATGGTGATGATGCTGCGGAGGTGGCCTTCGGCCCGGCGCAGGCGCTTCACGATGTCAGCGTGCGTGTGGTGATGGACGTGGATGTCGTCTGAGGGGATGGGAGCCTGCTTCGTCACGGATGATTTCCTACGGCGACGGGCCTGCTCTCGCAGACGCCGGTTAAGAACCGGCGCCGTCACGGCCACGCGGATGGCATGGCCGTGGCGAGAGCGGTTCAGGGACGCGTTACGGGGACGCACCGCGTATGATAGTGGTCGCCCATGATCACCGCCAGGCGCAGATAATTGGCTTCGCCGATCTTGCCCTGCAGGACCAGGGAGTGCGCGTCGTCGCCCGGCAGGACTGTGAGATCCCGCACCTGCTCGTCCTCAGAAGGCTCGCCGATCACCTCTGCCTTCACATCCGCTATCGGCGGCACGCCAGTGGGCACGTCCTTGTCGAGGAAGGTGATTTTCAGCTTGTCTGCGCCGGTCGGCAGTACCTCCACATAGGAGTCGTGGCCCATGCTGATCAGCGTGCCGCCATGGGTTCCGGTGGCCAACGGGTAATCGGCCGTACCAGGCAGGCGCACATCCCGCTTATGGGTGTGGTCGCCGTGGCTGATCACGATCCGGGCGCGATACGCCTTTTCCGTCGGACCGCTGGCGAAGACGCTGGTGGCGTCCGGGCCGGGGAACATCTTCATCGGATGACACTGTCCGTTGCGGCCGATTGCCTGGACCTCGACCGCGTCCAACGCCGGGGCGGTGTGATTGAAGGCGAGCTTCCAGCGGCCGTCACCCTCATCGGTCATCTGGACGGCCATGCCGCGGCCCATGTCAATGGAAACGGGCGCAGTGGTGGTTGCACTCATGTGTGAGCTCCTTCTGCTGGTTGACTAGATGGCGCCGGTGACTGAGAGGGCCCGCAAGCCTTCAAAGCCGAGGTAAAGCCCCATGACGATGATAACGGCGCTAGAGAAGTAGGGGGCCCGGGCGGCGATCGCGCCGAAACCACTGAAACGCTTGGAAAGGTGCTTGACGCTGATGGCGGCAGCAACCCCGGCGGCGACCATGGTGAGCGCCAGGCCGACGCTGAAGGCCAGCACCAGGACGGATCCCATCAGGACTTGCTTCACCTGCAGGCATAGCAGCAACACCGTGATGGCCGCCGGGCACGGAACCAGCCCTCCGGTCAGGCCGAACATGATGATCTGCCCCGTGGTGACGCTGCGGCCATCGAAGCGCTTCTTGATCTCGTTGGCATGGGAACGGGAGTGGGCATCCATCGGCTCCGCTCCGGCAGCGTTCATCGCCGCCTGGTCCGTATCGGTGAACTCCACGTCGTAGTCATGCTCGTGGTCGTCGTGGTCGAAGGTCATGGTGGCGGTGAAGACGTGCGGCTCCGGCACGGCATCGGCGGACTCCAGCTGTCCGCCGGCCTGCACCATCGCGAACTTCTTGCGCCGTCCGTCCGGGTAGGTTGCAGCGATGGAAACGTCCTGGGCGCGCCATTCGTGACCTGTCAGCGTCCGCAGGTGCCAACGGGCGGCGCCGGTGCCGTTGTCGCGGACCAGTTCCAGACCGACGTGGCCGTGCCCGGTATCCACCTGGCGCATGTTGGGGCGTGCCGCGACGGCCTGGTCGCTGGCCAGCTTGTCCGCCTTCATGGACTGCTGCTCGCGCCAGGTACGCCACACCATCCAGGTGGCGATGGCGATAATCAGCACAGCGGAAGCGACTTGGAAGTAAGGCTCGGTCGCCTCGGCATCCAGACCGGAGAAGAAATACATGCCGCCCAGTGCCACGGCCCAGACCACGGCGGTGTGGGAAAGGGTGGCAGCAAGTCCGAGCAGCACGGCCTGCCGAACCGTTCCGCGCACCGCGACGATGAAGGCCGCCATCATGGTCTTGGAATGGCCGGGTTCCAAGCCGTGCAGCGCTCCGAGCACGATGGCCGTAGGGATGAACAGCAGACTGGCTGCGCCACCCTGCTGGAGCATGTCAGAAAGCGGCGTCATTCAGGATCCTGTCTTCGACTGAAGCGATCCGCATGAGGCCGATTGCCCATGCGTTGACGTAAGACCTATCCCCCTGGAGGGGATATGGTCAACGAAAATTTTGTCTCCGTGCGAAGGTTGTGCAGCAAGCCACGAGGGGCCTTCAGCAGGAAACGTGCTCAGGACCTTGTGCGCTTGGGCGTTGGTGCATGGATGCGGCCCGGAGAGGTGGCCGGGGGAATTTGGACAGGTCGTTAAGTGGATTTTCTGCCTGAGCG
>CAXTDP010000207.1:0-5571 GCA_964242295.1 uncultured Acetobacteraceae bacterium
GACCATCGCAAGCGCCGGGTCCTCAACATCATCCAGAGCGTCGTGACGAACCTTGGCAACAAGGGCATCTCGATGCTGGTCAGCTTCCTGTCGGTGCCGCTGACCATCCGCTATCTTGGTCCGGAGCAGTATGGCGCCTGGGTGACCATCGGCTCCGTGCTGGCCTGGCTGAGCCTGACGGATTTCGGGCTGGGCAACGGGTTGACCAACGCCGTGACGACCGCAGCCGGGCAGGACCGGCCGGACCTCGCCCGGATGCACCTGAGCAACGGCATCTTCCTGCTGACGATGATTGCCGGGGCGACAGGGCTGGTTGCCCTTGCCGCATGGCCGTTCATAGACTGGGCCGCCCTGTTCGGGGTCAAGACTCCCGAGGCAAGGGCCGAACTCGGCCCGGCAGTCGCGGCCGCGCTCGCGATCTTCTTGCTGCAGTTCCCACTCGGCATGGCTGGCAAGGTTTACCTCGCTTACCAGGAGGGCCGCATCGGCAGCTACTGGGGGGCAGCCGGCAACATCCTGAGCCTCGTGGTCCTGCTGATCGTCACGCAAACCCACGGCGGGCTGATCTGGCTCGTGATAGCCCTGTCCGGCACCTCGCTGATGGTGAACATTGCCAACAACATATGGGTGTTCGTGCTGCACCGGCCTATCCTGTCGCCCCGGCTGCGCCACGTCGAGTTCAGCCCCATGCGGTCTCTGGGCAAGGTCGGCGGCAAGTTCTTCCTGATCCAGATCATGGCACTGGTGGTGTTCCAGACCGACAACCTCGTCGTCGCCCACTACCTTGGCTCGGCGCACGTGCCCGAGTACAGCCTGACCTACACCCTATTCAACTACACCTCGCTGCCGCAGAGCGCCCTGTTCTCCTATCTATGGGCCGCCTACACCGAGGCCATCGCCCGGAAGGACATCGCCTGGGTCAGCCGGACGTTCCATCTCAACTTGGCGCTGGGCATGGCGTTCACTGCGGTTGCGGTCGTCGCCATCGCATTCATCGCTAAGCCGTTCATCGGCTGGTGGGCCGGGCCCGCCGTGGTGCCGTCCACCGCGCTGATTGCCTGGATGGCGGCTTGGAGCCTCATCAACGCATTCACCAACCCAACCGCCTGCCTGCTGGCCTCGGCGTCGCACCTGCGCACGCAAATCATCTACTCGGCGTTCTCGACCGTCTCCAACGTCGTGCTTTCCATCTATCTCGTCCAACGCTGGGGAGTGGAGGGCGTGATCGCGGCCACTGTCGTCTCGTATGTATTCTTCGTGTGCGGCCCCATCTACATTGATGCCGAACGTTTGTTGAAGAGACTGCGCCGTGCAGAGTAAGATCTACGCTTCGACGTTGGGATTCGCTTTTAAAGGCAGGATACTACTGAAATACAGGGCTTCCTGCTTCAACTCCCAAGTCGTGTGCGAAACCGGGCGGCGGAAGCTCCCCAAGGGATCACTGCTGATGGATGACTTCTGCGCCGTCACTGGCTGGAAGGCATGAGGATTGCTGTCTGGCACAACCTTCCAAGCGGGGGCGGCAACCGGGCGCAATATGACCACGTCCGTGGACTGGTGGGGCGGGGCCATACCGTAGAGGTTTGGTGCCCGCCAACCGCAGACCGCAAGTTCCTACCCTTCGGCCCCGACGTGCCGGAGCATGTCGTGGACCTGGAGCAGGTTTCGGCACCGCGGCGCAGCGACACGTGGCAGCTCACGCTGGAAGTCGAACGCTCGCTGGCGGCGATGGAAGCCCACTGCCGCCAGTGCGCCGCCGAGATTGACCAGGGCGGGTTCGACGTGCTGTTCGCCAATAGCTGCATGGCGTTCCGGACCAACCCAATCGGCCGCTTCGCCAAAACGCCGGCAGTGCTGTACTTGCAGGAGCCGATGCGCTGGCTTTACGAGGCGCAGCCCACCCTGCCCTGGCTGGCCCGGCCACATGACGCATGGTCGCCATTGCGGCCCTCCACCTACCGCTCCACGTTCAAGGACATTCGCAAGCTGCGGAACAACCGGGCGCAGGCGCGGGACGAAGCCAACAACGCCGCCGCGTTCCGCCGCATCCTGGTGAACTCCTACTTCAGCCGCGAAAGCGTCCTGCGGGCCTACGGATTGGACTCGGACGTGTGCTACCTCGGCATAGACGCCGGGCACTTCACCGACCGCGGCCTGCCACGCGGGACTGACGTCGTGGGCCTCGGATCATTCACCCCTGAAAAGAACCATGCGCTCTGCATCGAGGCGGTGGCCGCCATCGCCCCGCCACGGCCCAGGCTGGTTTGGATCGGCAACGTCGCCATTCCCTCGTATCTGGACGAAATGCGCCGGCTTGCGGCCGAACGCGGCGTCGTGTTCGAGCCGATGGTGAGGGTCAGCGACGAGACCGTGCTGGATGTCCTGAACCGGGCCGCGGTGATGGTTTACGCCCCGCGGCTGGAGCCGTTCGGCCTGGCGCCGCTGGAGGCGAATGCGTGCGGCGTGCCGGTCGTGGCCGTGGCCGAGGGCGGGGTGCGTGAAACCATCGTTGATGGGGAGAACGGCCTCCTCGTCGCGCATGATCCCGGGGCGATGGGGACGGCCATCAGCCGCCTCCTGGCCAATCCCGGCCTAGCCCGGCAGCTCGGCGCCAATGCGCGCCGGGCCGTCGAGACGAAGTGGAGCCTGGCCTCGGCCACGGACCGGATCGAGCATTATCTGGCGCTCTATGCCCGGGTGGCAGCTCAGTAGTTGCGCAGCCTCCAGGATGTGTCCTCGATCACGTCAGCCAAACGGTTGAGGCTGCGTCGTGCTAGCCGCCGCGCCCTGCGCTTGACCGAGGGCTTCGCCACGCTGGCTGCGACTGCGACGGGCGCCGTCCGTTGGACCGGGGCATCGCGGACAGGGACAGGCGTCAGCTTGTTCAGCACCCGCGCGGTTTGCGCCAGGTAGGCGTATCCGAAATGCCGGTCCGGCTCCAAGTAGGTGCCTTCGGCCCACTCGTTCCAAGCGTTGATGAACACCAGGCGTTCGCCGTCAGGGAAGGCACGCATCGCCGCGTCGCACGCCGTGTTAAGCCACCCACCATAAGCCTCCGGGGTTGATCCCGTGAAACAGGCGCCCCGTCCAGGCCTGCGGGCCTCATTGTCCCAGCTTGGGCACACGCCGGGGAACACCCGGTGGTTCGTCGCATAGCCGGCGATGGTTTCTGCCGCCATGGTGGCATAGTCGCGCACGTCGCACAGATACTTCGGGTCAAACAGGTCCGACACCTCCTTGTTTGCCGTTCCCGTCCAAAATGGCGGGAAGCCAACCGCGGCGTCCATGCCGTACTTTGCCGCATCCCCGTCACCGAACGCTTGGGCCATCGTGATATACGGGTCACCAAACCCTGCCGCCTTGAAGTGCGTGCGCCACCGTGCGACCGTTGCCGCCGCATCGGGGAGAATGCCCGGCCGATACAGCATCAGTAACGGCCGCCCCATGATCCGGATGTAACGTGGATCGCGGAAGTATGGCTCCAGGGACTTGGCGAACGCGATGTCGTCTTCTGGCGAGTGGTGTTGTTGCAGGAGTATGGCCGTTTCTTGCCCATCCCAGCGCCGCGTCCAATTCTCATTCGCCCAATTTATGCAAAACGGCATGTCAATATCTGGATTTTCCAGCAAGATTTCCAGCGGCTTCTCCAGCAGTCGCCTGCCGTTGAACCAGTAATGGTGGAAGCAGAAACCTCCGATCCCATAGCGGCGGGCCAGCGCCGCCTGGCGGCGTAGGACATCGGCCTGCGTAACGTTATAAAAGCCGAGTTCTCCAGGCAGCCGCGGCTGGTAGTGCCCAGCGAAGCGAGGCACCGCCTTCGTCACGTTGGTCCACTCTGTGAAACCCTTGCCCCACCACGCATCATTTTCTGGAATCGAATGAAATTGCGGCAAGTAGAATGCGATCAACCGGACGAGCGGGCTGGTAGCCTTGAGGACGGAGGGGTCATCCTTTTCATACTCTGGGCCTGCTGAAGTATTGAAGGTGATCTGTTCCAAAAGAGTCATTTGCGACACTGCATCATTCTCCATGTCATGCGTCGTGACCAACATGTCTCCGGGAGGCGTGCCCCGGCGTGAAGAGGTAGTTGCTCGCTAGGCCGCTCCTGCTTCGTACGTTACAGCCCGGTTAGACGTATGCAATGGCTTTTTCAACTAGGATGGTCCTGGCATTGCGGCGCTGACCCACGTGGCTTTGAAGCCACGACGCAGCGAAGGCCAGACACGGTATGGCCGGGTGACCTTTGCATGGTGCCGCGGTTACCCTCCAGCCCGGCGGCAATTGGCGCAGGGCGGCCGAGCCGGATCAGATCACAAGGGAAGTCATCCTGCCGCACCCGGTCCGTTTGGCCAGGGTCAGGCTGAAATGGCCGCATCTCCGCGCAGAACGTCGGCCACAGCCTGCAAGTAGGCCATGCCATACCGAAGGTCAGGCTCCAGGTGGTTGCCCTCAGCCCACTCGTTCCATGATTTCAGGAAGATCAGCCGCCGGTCCAACGGTCGGCCGGACACGGCTTTGACCGCAGTTTCCAGGACTCCCCGGAACAGTTTGGGATCGGGATTGCGGTAGGCGACGCCGTTCCTGCCTGACCGCGGCGAATTGTCCCATGCGTGGACAATGCACCGGTAAACCTCGTCGCCCTCCCGCGCCGTCATCTGGCTCGCCGCGAGTTCGGCGTAGTCGTGGACATGGGGAACGCCACGCCAATGGTTGGCCTTTTGCCGGACCCTGGCCAGCGGGTTGCGCCAGTCGTTCCGCCACTGCTTCATCTTCGGATTGTGGCTGTGTATCAGCGCGTCGTAACCGAGGGGCAGATACTCCTCGTCGAGGGCCAGGGAATAGGCCACGATATGCAGCCCCGGCAGCCCCGCCTCATCCGCCATCCCGCGCCAAAGCCGGAGGGTGCCGGCCACGTCCGGCATCTTGAGCGGCTGATAGATGATGAACACCGGCTTGCCATCCACTCGGATATAGCGCGGGTCGCGGAACGCGGGCAGCAGGGTGGCGAAATGGGCGCGATGGTCGGCTTCGCCGGGGTAGGTCTGCTCGATCAGGACCTTGTTCGGCACGCCGTGCCAAACGCCGGACCAGGTTTCATTCGCCCAGCAAACGCAGAAGGGGAAATCGGGGCTGGATGAGGCGACCATCTCATTGAACGGACGCTCCAGAATACGGCGGCCCGCGAACCAGTAATGGTAGTAGCAGAAACCCTCGATGCCATAAGCCGCCGCCATCTCGGCCTGCTGGATGCGAGTTTCCGGCACCCGCAGATCGTAAAAGCCCAGGTCCGCGGGAACATGGGGCTGGTAGTGGCCGCGGAACATCGGGCGGGCCTTGGCGGTGTTGGTCCACTCAGTGAAGCCCTTGCCCCACCATTCATCGTTTTCCGGGATCGGATGAAATTGGGGAAGGTAGAAGGCAATCGCCCGGGCGTTCGGCATTCCAACAAGTTACCTTTTATGAACTGAACTCATAACCGGAAAAGGGATGGCCTGGCGATGCACCTGGGCCTGGTCCCGCCAGCGCCGGCAGGTCATGGCCGAGGTTCGCGTGCGAGGCCAGCTCGATGAT
>CAXTDP010000207.1:5581-8500 GCA_964242295.1 uncultured Acetobacteraceae bacterium
CCGGCAGGTCATGAGCTTGGCAATCCTGCCAAGACCCCCCGGTAAACCGCATACCCCCCCGCACTCGTCTCCCCCCACCCAAACCCCTCCGCATACCTGCGCGTCGCCGCACGCTCCGGCATCGCCGCCCACAGGTCCCGCACCCCTGCCGCAATCCCCTCCGGCGTACGCGCCACGATCATCCCGGCGTCGCGGCGGCCCACCACCTCCGGGTTGCCGGGGATGTCGCTCGCCACCGCCGCCGTCCCGCACGCCATGCTCTCCAGCAGCACGTTGGCCCAGCCCTCCCGGCTGCTCGCCAGCACCATCAGGTCGGCCGCGCCATAGCAGGCCGCCAACGCGCCATGCGGCCGCGCGCCCAGCAGCCGCACCCGGTCCTGCAGCCCGAGCGAGCCGATCAGCCGCTCCAATCCGGCACGCTCTGGCCCCTCCCCCAGCACCACCAGCTCCCACTCTGGCAGCAGCGCCATCGCCAGGATCGTCAGGTCGTGCCCCTTGCGCGGGATCAGGTGGCCGACCGAAATCAGCGCCGGCCGGGTCAGGCCCAGCGCGGTCCGAGCCGCCGCCCGGTCCACCGGCGGATGGAAGGCATCCAGGTCCACGCCGTTCCGCAGCACCCGCACCCGCTCCGGCGGCGCCCCCAACGCGATCACCCCGTCCCGCAGCGCCGAACTCACGGTGATCACGCCCGCCGCCGCATGCACTGCGGCCGATACCATCCGCCCTGGCGCCGGCATCTGCGCGATCTGCGTTACGTCCGACCCGCGCGCGGTCAGCACCACGGGCACGCCCAGCCGCCGTCCCAGCCACACCGCCGCCACGCCTTCGGGATACAAGTAATGCGCGTCAATCACGTCGAACCGCAGCCCGTCGCGCATCAGCCTCCGCACCGCGCGCAGGCTGGCCTGATACAGCAGCCACGGCGCCGCAAGCATCCCGACCTTCGGCAGCACGGGATAGCGGGGGTGGTGCACCACCAGGCCGTGCCGCTCCTCCTGCAGGGGCACGCGGGCGTTGCGCGCCCAGTCGCCGAACCGCGCATGGGCGGATGGGAACCACGGCACCGGCGCCAGCACCGTGCTGCTCACCGGCTGGCTGCCAACCAGGTGGCGCAGCCGGTTCTCTACGAACACGCCGTGGCTGGGACGCTCGGCGTTAGGATACAGGGTGGAGAACGTCAGCAGCCGTAAGGGTTCGATGCCGCCCGCCCTTAGGCCGCCGCCGACATGGCCGGCACCGCCGCGTCCAGCCCGGCCTCCCCGGCCAGGAAGCCCTCGAACACCAGCAGCAGCCATAGCACCGCGGCGTGGTTGAACGCCCCGGCCTCATGCTCGTCCAGCAACTGCGCGATGGCGTCCGGCGCGAACAGCCCGGCGCCCAGCATCGCCGGCCCCAGCAGCCGCTCCCGCAACCGGTCGGCGCCGGCGCGGAACTGCTGGTCCAGCGACATGGCGAAGCCCTGCTTCGTCCGATACAGCACCTCGTGCGGCAGCAGCGGCTCCATTGCCCGCTTCAGCACCCACTTGCCCTGGCGCCCCCGCAGTTTGAGGTCCGCAGGCAGGCCCAGGCCCCACTCCACGAACTCGTGGTCCAGCATCGGCGCCCGGACCTCCAGCCCATGCGCCATGCTGGCCCGGTCAACCTTGGTCAGGATGCCGCCGACGAGCGAGGTGTTGATGTCCACATACTGCGCCTGCAGCAACGGATCGTCGGTGCCGGCGCCCTCCATCAGCTCGGTGATGCGGCGGGACGGATCGTGCCCGTCCAGCCCGGCCTCCAGATGGCCCGAGAACAGCGCACGCCGCCGGTCATGCTGCACCTTGCACACCATGCGGTAATAGCCGAGGGCCGAATCGAGGCTGATCTCCGTCAGCGTATGCTTGGCCCGCAGCCAGCGCGGCGCGCGGTCCAGCTTGGGATACGCCTGCGCCAGCCGCCCCACCACGCCCCGGCGCACCGGACCCGGTAGCAGCCGCCGCACCGCCTCCGTCATGCGGTGCCACTGGTAGCGGCGGTAGCCTCCCAGCACCTCGTCCCCGCCGTCGCCGGACAGCGCCACGGTGACGTGCCGCCGGGCCAGGGCGCAGACGCTGCCGGTGGGCACGCTGGACGCATCGCCGAACGGCTCCCCGAACACGCGGGCCTGGTCGCGGGCGGCGTCTATGTAGTCTATGGTCGTCGGCTCCGCCCGGTGGTCGGTGCGGTAAAGGTCGGCGACCTGCTGCGCGTATCCGCGCTCGTCCTCAGTACCGTGGAAGCCGATGGTGAAGGTGCTCAGCGGCCCCTGCTCCGCCTTGGCCCGCAGACCCGCGGCCACCGCCACCACGGCGCCGCTGTCCACTCCGCCGGACAGGAACGCGCCCAGCGGCACGTCCGACACCATGCGCGTCGCGGTGTAGTCGGTCAGACGCCGTAGCAGCTCCGCCGTCGCCTCCCCCTCCGTTGCGGCGTGGGTCGCCGTCGGCACGGTCCAGTAGCGCCGGGGCTGCACCGCGCGCTCGCCCTGCTGCAGCAACAGGTAGTGCGCCGCCGGCAGCTTGTGCACGTCCTCATAGATCGTATCGGGATCGGGGATGTAGCCGAGCGCGAAGTAATCATCCACCGCCGACGCCCTGATCCGCCGCGGCAGGCCCGGCACGGCCTGCAGGGCGCACAGCTCGCTGCCGAACACCAGGCTGCCATCGGGCGCATGGGCGTAATACAGCGGCTTCTTGCCCAGCCGGTCCCGGGCCACGAACAACTGCCGGCGGTTGCGGTCCCACAGCGCGAACGCGAAGAAGCCGTTGAGGTGCTGCAAGCAGTCCACCCCCCACTCCTCCCAGGCGTGGATGACGGTCTCGGTGTCGCTGCGGTTGCGGAAGCGATGGCCCAATCCCTCCAACCGCTGCCGGAGCACGTCGAAGCCATACACCTCGCCGT
>CAXTDP010000208.1:0-8498 GCA_964242295.1 uncultured Acetobacteraceae bacterium
CCAGCCGCTCGGCCCGTCCGCTCGCGGCGGGCGAGAGCCGCGCCCCGCGCTTGAGCGACGCCGCGGAGGTCACCAGGGACGCGACGTGACGGCGGTCGCCGCCGCGCCTATGCGCCGCGCTGGCCGCAAGTTCCGCCACGACTCCCCGGGGCAACCCCCGCTCCACGGCAGCCGCAAGCTCCGCCATCGTCGTGACCGGTGCGCCAAGCATCCGTTCGCCGCCGAGCGCCTGGGCGACCTTCTCTATGGCAACGGGATACATGCTGGCCTTCTGGATCAGATGACCCAACAGACATGGCTCATTTGACCCTGTTCTGCAACCCTGCCCCATTCAGCAAAGTCAGCGGGGCATTGTTCGACGGCATTGCGGGCGCTGCAGGAACCAAGTGGCGGCTGGGAAATCGCCTTGATCGTCTTGCCCTGGACAAGATGTGCCCGCCTGATCCGAGCGACCGTTTCCACAACCAGCATCCCCCACCACCACCCAAACGACAGGGCAGCGTCTTGCCACAAATTAGGGGGTCACTTTTGGACGCCGATTACCCCCGCAGGGGGTCAATCTTCCACGCCGATCCACACTCCTACGTCGGCCCGGAAAACGGAGGGCGACTTCGGCCGCACGTCCTGCTGGCTACTCCGCCGGCAGTGGCTGCTTGATGGCCGCCCGCTTCGCCAGTAGCGCCAACACGGCCGAGAGCAGCGCAAACGCGATCATCGGCAGCAAACTGAGCGTGAAGCTGCCCGTCGCGTCCTTGATCGCGCCGATCGCGAACGGCCCGGCGAACCCGCCCAGATTGCCAACCGAATTGATCGCCGCAATGCTGGCCGCCGCCGTCGCCGTCGGGATCTGCTCCGTTGCCATTGCCCAAAACGGCCCCTTCAGCATGTAGACGCCGCATGCCGCAATTGTCAGCGCCACGATCAGCGGCGCCAACCCGGTCAACATCGTCCCACCCACCAGCCCGGCCGCCAGCAGCAGGAATGCCAGCGCCAGGTGCCAGCGCCGCTCCCCACTCCTGTCGCTGTGCTGGCCCCAAAGGATCATCGCCACGCAAGCGAGCCCGTAGGGAACGCTGTTGAGCAACCCGGTCTGCCAATTCGTCAGCCCGTAGTCTTTGATGATCTGCGGCGTCCAGATCGTCAGCCCATACGAGCTGGCGGTCGACCCGAAATAGATGAAAGCGAACAGCCACACGCTGCGGTCCGAAAGGATTTGTGACAGCCTCGGATGCACCCGTGGGTTCGAGCGCGTTGCCTCAGCCGCCAGCGTGCGCTCCAGCCATGCTCGCTCCTCGGTCGGCAACCAGCGCGCATCCTGCGGCCGGTTCGGCAGCAGGAAAGGCGTTGCGACCGCCAGCATCAGCGCCGGAATGCCTTCGAGGACAAACAGCCATTGCCAGCCCTTCAGCCCCAGCCCGGTAATCCCGAGCAGCGCGCCGGAAATTGGCGAGCCGAGGAAGGAGGAGATTGGGATCGAAATCATGAATATGCCCACGATCCTCGCCCGATAAGTCGAGGGGAACCAATAGGTCAGATAAAGGATCACGCCGGGAAAGAACCCCGCTTCGGCCGCCCCCAGCAGGAAACGCATGACAATGAACGAGGTCGAGCCGCCGATGAACGCCATCCCGCAGGCGAGCAGGCCCCAGGTGGCCATGATACGGGCGATCCAAATCCGCGCACCGAACCGCTCCAAGGCCAGGTTGCTCGGCACCTCGAGCAGGAAATAGCCAAAAAAGAAGATGCCGGCACCCCACCCGAACACGGTCGCGGTCAACCCGAGATCCTGCCGCATTTCCAGACCGGCAAACCCGACATTGACCCGGTCCAGGAACGACACGAAGTAAGCCAGGATCAGGAACGGCACTAGGCGGAACCCGATCCGCCGCATCGCTGATCGTGCCACAATGGTGTCGTCCACGCCGTTCCTCCTGTTCTTGGTAGCGACTCTACCAGCCCGGGCAGCGCCGCCAAAGCCTTCTTCGCGACGGAACTTGCCCATGATCCGCCTTCGCGGCCCTGCTACTGGTGTCCCTGTCCGCCCACGCCGAAATCTGCCGTTTCACTGGCATAACCGGTCACGACGGACGCCTCTCCATCCAGGCTGATGCCACGCAGGTGGATGACCTCCTCACGATCGACATCACCGTCGGCTCACCGTCCATGCCTGGATGACTGATGACCGCTACCTTGGCCAGGAGATCACCACCTGGTCGGTCGGCGAGGGGCGGAGCGCGGCACCGCGGTGGGTTGCCATCAACCGGCGCAGCCTGGCCGATTGCAACGTCAAACGCCAGCAATGGGACGCTTTCACTTGCAATGGCTCGCTGCTCGAGGGTTATCGCGGGCAGGCCAAGTATCTCGCCGACTTCCGTCGCGCCGGCGCTGGACGTCGCCCCGACCTCGACCTGCTCGCAGCCAGCGTGCAAATCGCTCTCGCTTTCGCCTTCCATTGGAGCCGATCTCTATCCCCGGGCTGACGCTGCGGTGCCAACTATCGGCCGGGTCCGCGGCGCCTCAGACCATCCACAACCGACCGTTCAGGGCGCTCCGCAACCCAGCGGTTGAGGACGCCGCTGGTGGCCCAGACAAGGCCGCCCAGTGTCAGCAGCGCCGCCAACGCCTGCATGATGCCGATCGCAAACAGGATGTCGGGTTGGGGAAATGGAAACTTGGCAAGCGTATCCCACCGCTCAACCATCCAGTGCCATGCCTGATGGGCGATGAGTGCCGAAAGGACGATCACCCCTGTACGCTCCGACGGAAGACGCGACAGGCCAAAGTGCAGGGCCGGAACGAGAACAAGCAGCACGAGCACCTGACCGATCTCGACGCCAAGGTTGAACGCAAGCAGCGCGGCGACAAGGTGCTGGCCGGCGAACTGCATCCCCTCGCGCATGCCGAACGAGAAACCGAGCCCATGCACCAGGCCAAAGGCGAAGCTCAGCACCCACCGGCGCCTCACGTTGCTGCCGACGATGTTCTCGAGAGCCATATACAGGATACTGGACGCGATGGCGGTTTCGATCAGTGGCGGAAACCAGAGCGTGTCGGGCGCAAACCCCACCGCGGACGCGATGAGCGTAATGGAATGCGCCACGGTGAAAGCGGTCACGACCGCCAGCAGCGGCCGCATCCGGCGGAATGGGATCACGAGGCAGGCGAGAAACAACAGGTGGTCCGTTCCACTGAGAATATGCCAGACCCCCTCCTGGACGAAGCGCAGGGCAGCCTGTCTCCAACTGGGGTCCAGGGCGATCCGTCCGGCGTTGCCGTGAACGACAAATGCGCGCACGTCCTCGCTCGGCGGAACGAAGCGCAAGCCGGTGGTCACGGATTGGCCAAAACGGTCAACCCGCATATCAATGCCGAAGTCTGACCGATCGGACTCGATCGGATACTCGAGCAGCACGTCCAGCATCTGCTGGCTCCAGTAGAGACCGAGGCCGTCCTCAAGCCGGGGCCTGTCCATGCCCGCGCGCGCTGCTGGCCAACTCTCAAACGAGCGGTCCGACGGCAGGGACATGCGAATTGCAGCGATACGCGGGACCGGCAAGCGGCGGTCGTTTTCGAACAGCTGGATGGCCGGGATGAGCCAGAGCGTCGCCGCGTTCCGCAGCGAGGGGTCTGCCTGCGAGACAAGCACCGTGTCGCGCGGTCCGACGGGATAATCGACGTCGCCCATCGCACCGAGCGGCAAACGGACCAGCAGTGAGAGCACCTTGCCGGCCGGCACGAGGAAGGCGGTCACCCTTGCATCGGCTGGGATCTCGTGACCGGCGCTGGGTAAGGGGAGCAGATAGGCAAAGATGACGAGGGCAGCGATGCGCACATGCCAGCTGAACATAGTTCCCCCCCGAGCCGGCGCAAATGTCGCTGACATCCGCACTGAAACGGTCCTAAGCTGGCAGGCAAAGGCGACGAACGCCAGGTTTCGTCGAGGGTCGGGAGGAGATGGCCAATGATGTTTCGTTTCGGCCGATCGGCGCTGCTTGGAGGGTGTCTGGCCGGAGCTGTCCTGGCGCTTGGGCTAGGCCAGGCCGTGCTGCGCAACCACGCGGAAGCACAGGGCGCCATCGTGCAGGCGCCGGTCTATGAGGTTGATCCGCTCTGGCCCAAGCCGCTGCCGAACAACTGGCTGCTGGGCTGGACTATCGGTGCCTGGGTCGATGATCAGGACCACATCTGGATCATCCACCGCGGCGCTGCTGGGCTGAACAACAACGAGCGCGGGGCCGAAACCAATCCCCCGATCGCCGAATGCTGCCGCACCGCGCCGCCGATCCTGGTGTTCGACCAAGAGGGCAATTTGCTGCGCGCTTGGGGTGGTCCGGGACCAGGCTATGACTGGCCGTCCTCGAACCACGGCGTGCACGTCGACTACAAGGGCAATGTCTGGATCGGCGGCAACGGCGAGAAGGACGCGCACCTGCTCAAGTTCACCAACGACGGCAAGTTCATCATGCAGGTCGGCCATCCCGGGCAGAACGGCGGCAGCAACGATCCCAACAACTTCGGCCGGGTGGCCAAGATCTGGGTCGATCCGACCACCAACGAAGCGTATGTGGCCGACGGATACCTGAACAAGCGCGTCGCCGTGCTGGACGCCGACACCGGTCAAATGAAGCGATACTGGGGAGCCTACGGCAACCGGCCCGACGACGCCGATCTTGGCCCGTATGACCCGGCGCAACCACCGGCTCAGCAGTTCCGCAACCCGGTCCATTGCGTCGAGCGCTCGGTCGACAACCTGATCTACGTTTGCGACCGCGCCAACGATCGGCTGCAGGTGTTCAAGCCGGATGGCACCTTCGTGCGCGAGCAGTTCTTTGCCCGCAACACCCGAGGCGCAGGGGCAGTCTGGGATATCGTGTTCAGCAAGGACCCGGAGCAGAAATACATCCTGCTCGCCGATGGGCAGAACGAGCGCGTCCGGATCATCCTGCGCGACACGTTGGAGGAACTGACCTCCTTCGGCGATGGTGGGCGGCAACCCGGGCAATTCTACGGCGTGCACAGCATTGCCATGGATTCCAAGAGCAATGTTTACACGACCGAAACCTATGAGGGGAAACGCGTGCAGCGCTTCATCTACAAAGGCATCGGCGCCGTTGCCCGCGGATACCAGGGCGTGCCTTGGCCGAGGCGCTGACGGCTCGCATCCTGAGCGCACCTGTTTACTTGGTGTTGTCGTAAGCCGACATGCGGAGCGTAGGTCCGTATTCGATCAGTCCCCAATGTCGCAGGGCCGACCCCTCGCATACTGGCCAGAAACAGGCAGGCGGCTGACTGCCGACACCCGCGAAGCGCGGCTCCCGGTGCTGAGCAAGCTACCGACATAAGGAAGCAGAAAGTGAAGCAAACCTCCGTAGTTCTGGCTGGAGCGTTGGTTTTTACTGCGTGGCTTATGCCGGGTGCACAGGCTCAACCTGCCTGCGTCGCGGCAAACGCGGCCGTGCCGGCCGGAGCCAATACCACCAACAGGTCGGCCCCATTCTTCATCGACACAGCCGGCCTCAATTTCAGCACCGCTCCGCCCACCCGCGACCCGGCAAATACGGGATACCCGCGTGCGACGGAACTGCCCGACGGCACGCTGCCGCCGGCCGGCGCTGAAGGCAACTTCATCATTGGACCCACCCACAGGCCGGCACCCGAGACCGTCGCACAAGACAACGTCCCGCATGGAACCATTCACACCTTCACCATCACCTCCGGTGACAGCGTGATCTACAACCCCGGCATCGTCCGCGACGATCCGCCGAATTGCCGAAACGGCTCTGTTTATGCGGCGGATATGGCATCGGGCGACAAGTCGAACCTAGTTTTCGCGACGAGCCATCCTGGAACCTGGACTCGCACCATCGACGTTTATGTTCCCGCTCGCTATGTCCCCGGCTCCGAGGCGCCGTTCATCGTTTTCGGCGACGGCGGGGCGACCGGCGCGTATCCAGGCCGCGACCTGTTCACGGTCCTGGACAACCTGATCCAGCAGCGCCGCGTCCCGCCCATGGTCGCCATCGGCATCGGTGCTGGCGGGCAGGACGCGCAGGGCAGTGAGCGCGGCCGCGAATACGACGCGGTATCGGGCGCTTATGGTCAGTGGGTGGAGCGTGAGGTGCTGCCGCTGGTCGAGCAGAACGCCGGGGTGAAGCTGACAAAGAACCCGGATGGCCGGGCAACTATGGGCATAAGCTCGAGCGGCGCCGCCGCGTTCACCATGGCCTGGTTCCAACCAGAACTTTACCACAGAGTGCTTGCGTATTCGCCGACCATGGTGAACCAGCAGTGGCCACATGACACGGCGCTTCGCGGAGGCGCTTGGGAGTATCATGCCAACTGGGCAGGCTCGGCCGGACCCAACCTCAACGTGGCCGTCAACGCCGTGACGCCGTCTGGGGCGCCGGCCGGCGCGCCGCTGATTTCCAACAGCCGGCCGAAGCCTATCCGGTTCTGGTTCGAGGTTGGCGATCAGGACCTGTTCTATCCCAATCCCGTCATGGCCGACGGCATGCACGATTGGGTGCTGGCCGATGAGGGCATGGCAAAGGTGCTGGCAGACAAGGGCTACCATTATCAGTTTGTGTTCGCGCGCAACGCCAAGCACGTCGATCGGCCGACCGTGGCGCAGACGTTGCCGTCGGCACTCGAATGGCTGTGGAAGGGCCTTCCGGCCGAGTAGTGGCGGGCTGGCCGGTTGTGGCTGCAAGACCAGCATCGGCATCAGCTAGCATTTTGGGTTAGCCCCTGGTGGCCGAGAACGGAAGGTTCGGTTCCGCATGGGGACCGCGAGTATCAGGCATCCGGCCAGTTTGCGACTGGCGGGCTCGGTCCCCGGCACCTTCGCGCTCTTCAGTATGGCCGGCAATTGCCGATACGTTCTGGTGTGATGAGCGTCACGTAGGGATTGGGACGGCCTTGCTATAGCGCAGACACACCAAAGCGAGCCAAGGGAACCGATCATGTATCCAGGGAACGAACGCTTACCCGACGTGCTGCGGCCGACCGAACTTCATGACTTCAGCGACGTGTTCGGGGCTTCTGGCGCCGCCCGCAAAGGACGCGTGAATGCTCTTTTTGCTGTCGCCGCGGTCACCGCCCTGACCCTTGGAGTCCAACACTTGACCAATCCCACCCGCGTCGCTCCAAGTCCGGCAGCCATGGTTGCCGCACGCTGACTTTCACACCTCGCAAACCTGAAGGGACCGATCACGTTCCGCACTGGCCTTGCCCAACCGAGGGATGCTACCTCTCGGTGGCGCATCCACCCCAAAAGCTGAGCCTGCGCGGTCGCGAGCAACGGTCAACGCCCACGCGATCGATATATTCAACGAGCGGTGCCTGCCTCGTGTAAGTGGGCCGTGATCCGACCTCCTGAAGTTGGACGGGAGCAGACAGGCCGCTCTGGAGCGCCCGCCTGCATAAAGCAGACATGTGCTGTGCATGTCACTTGTCGCCTACAGACCCTGCCTGGCAGCCCTTACGTCCCCCGGTCCGGCGTGAGACTGCGAGCCGGACGACTCCGGCGTAAGCTGCCTGGTCAGGATGCGGTGCCGGCGGTCGCGGCCGCAATCCAGTCAACAGCTGCCGACAGCGCCTGTCGGGCGTCGCCACGGGCTGCCGCGAACACGGCGAGCTGCCGGTCGGAGCTCGTGCCCTCTGCCGCGAGCGTGCGCAGCCACGCCAGCTCGGCCTCGCAGCCCAACGCCGCCGCGTCGGCCGCGACCTGCGACAAGACAGCTTTCAGCTCGGCGGCAAACGGCGCCGTAGCGCCTTCCATGTCCAGGAACGCCGCGCGGATGCCATCGCGCTGAGCCCGCCAAAGGTTCTAGGCGGTGATGGCCCGCGCGGCACCGGTTTACCCGCGGTTCAGAGCTGGCGAGCGGTCCAGCAGCCGCACGAGGCAGCGATACAGCGCGGCGATCGCCAGCGTGTCGTCAAGCCGGGTGCAGCTGTCGGCGACCCGCAGTTCCAGGGTGGGGTAATGGATGGACGGCCTCAGCGTCCACCACAGGAAGCTCGTATCGGTGATCGCGCCCGAGCGCATCATCGCCGCAACGTAGCGGTCGTAGTCGGCCGCATCGTCGAACAGGTCGGGTAGGCCGGTGCGCGGCATTTCGCCCCAGACCGAAAGGCGATAGGCGGCGATCCCCGTGTCACGCCCCTGCCAGAACGGTGACGATGCGGACAGGGCCAACAGCAGCGGAATGTATGGCAGCATGCGGTTCATGAGATCGACACGCTCCGCCGGCCGGGGCACCTCGACATGGACGTGCATGCCGCACACGACGTTGCGCTGCCCCAGCATCTGCATCTGCTGCATCAACCGGTCGTAGCGTTCCTTCCTGGTCTGCTGCTGTAGCTCCCATCGCGCGAGCGGCTGCGTGCCGGAGGCGAGGACGAGGAGACCGTGTTCGCGCGCGGTCTCGATCAAGCCCGTGCGAAGTTCCAGCAATTGCGCACGGGCCGACGCGATATCGTCGGTCGGCTTGGTCGCC
>CAXTDP010000209.1:0-8494 GCA_964242295.1 uncultured Acetobacteraceae bacterium
TAGGGCGGCCGGCACCAGCACGGCGCCGGGATGCACGCCGGCGCCGGGCTTGCGCAGGCTGTCCAGTTCCAGCGCATGGGCCAGCACGCCGTTGGCCAGGGCGGCCTGCTCCGCCGAAACCGGCGGCTCACCGGACCCGAGCACGTGGCAGGGTCCCGCCTGGCCGCGCACATGGCGCACGATGATCCGCCCAGCGGCTGACTGCCCGCCATATACGGCGGCGGCAACGGTATCAATGACGCAGTCCTTGGCCAGGCGCATCACGTCCGTTGGTATGTCGTCAACGCGAAGTGCCGCGGCATAGTCGGCCAGCACCCGTGCCGCGGCCTTGTGGCTCTGCATTGCGCTTCCTCGAGCGGCGTGTGATCCGCCGGCTTCGCAGGACGCTAAGAGCCACCCGGCCACGTTGTAAATTGCAGAAGCAAGCGTTATTATCCCGTTCCATGCAAGAGTGGCCAGACTTGGCAACGAGTGCTGCCCTGGACCTTGATGGGCTGCGAAGCTTCGTTGCTGTGGCCGATCGCCTCGCCTTCAACGCCGCGGCCTTGCAGCTCAACATCTCCACTTCGGCCCTGACCCGGCGGGTGCAGCGGCTTGAGCTTTCCCTCGGCTTTCCCGTGTTCGAGCGCAGCACGCGCTCGGTCCACCTGACGCGGGCGGGGGAACTCTTCCTGCCCCATGCACGGCAGGTCCTGGCCGAAGTGGCGGCCGGGCTTGCCGCAGTCAGGGCCGACGTGCAGGAGCGGTCGGGAACCCTGACCTTCGCGGCCCTGCCCACGGTGACCGCTCACCTGCTGCCCCGGATCATCCGAGCCTTTCGCGACCATCGGCCCGATGTCCACGTGCGGGTGGTGGAGTGCTCCGCCGCTGACGTGGTCCGCCACCTGCACGAGGGGAGCACGGCGTTCGGCTTCACCTTCCGCAACACGCTTGACCCGACGCTGGCGTTCGATCCCGTCTTGGTGGACCCTTTCTGCCTGATCATGCCGCCCAACCACCCGCTCACGGAGCAGGAGGAGGTCGCGTGGCGCTCGCTGAAACCGCATGCGCTCATCACCGCCGGAGGGCAGAGCGGCAACATGGCGTTGCTGAACGAGGCGTTGCAGGAGGTGGATTGGCGCTCGGACACGACCTACGAGATCGAGCACCTGACGACCTCGGTCGGCTTGGTGCAAGCCGGGCTGGGCATCTCAGTGGTGCCGCGGTCCTCGCTTCCGTTGGGACCTCATCCTGATATCGTCGTCCGCCCGCTGGTGGAGCCTCGCGTCACCCGTACTCTCGGCCTATTCTGGCGCCGCCATGAACCCTTGAGTGCAGCCGCAAAGCATTTTCTGCGGGTGGCTCAGCGCGTTGCAACTGAGATGCGCGATGAGCCGGTCAAGCCAGCGTAGATGCAGGCGCCAAGGTCTCTGACAGGCAGCCGCCGTTGTAGGCCGGGGCAGCGATCCAGGTCAGGTCCTGGTTCCGTCAGATTTCGCGCCAGCAAGCGTGGTTTTGCGTTCGGACGGGCATCAACGTCCCGTTGTGCGGCTTCCAGGATGGCCAGCACGGTCTTGGTGCGGCGGAGGGGGAGCGGCCGGCGGCGGGGATACGGTCAGCAGCGCTTGCCATGTTTCATGGCAGAGCAGTGCTAAACCGGCGCAGGGAACACCTCGACTGCCACGTTCCGCGGCGTTCGCTCATCGCCGTTGATGGGCGTCACGTCCTGCGGGCAGGCGGACATCACCACGTGCAGGTCCATCTCCGCCTGCAGCACTACCCGGTCGCCCGGCCGCGAGCTGGGCGGCCGGCGCAGCACGGTCCCGCTGGGACCGACGCCTACGTTCATGAACAGGTTCAGCGGGGCCGGAGTGAAGGGCAGGGTGATTCCGGCCGCAGCAAGGGTCTCGTGCAGGTTGTCCTCGCAACTGCGATGGTATCCGGTGCAGCCGAGTTCGCGGTAGATCGCTCTGTTGCAGGCGCAGAGCAGCGTATCGTGGTCGCCGGGCGAAGTGTCCTCGACCAAGCGGAGCATGGCCCGGCGGCGCGTGCTGACGAAGCACTGTCCCGCTAAGGCAAACAGCCGGCTATTGACCGAGCGCGACTGTGCCATTGACATGCATTCCGCCGGGTCGGCGCGACTGAACGCCCAGGTATCCACGACCTGGGTGCCGTATGTGTTGATCACCGCCAGGCATTCGCCAGCTTGCAGGCTGACCAGCCGGCCGTGTCCCGCCGGAACGATGCTGGGCTGGGTCATACGGGCTTGGCTGAGGAGATGCGGCGATCAATGCGCATGTGCCGCTCCAGCGCCCGCACGCCCAGGCTGGCCGGGTAACTGATTACCAGGTAGATCACAAAGATGAAGCTGTAGATCTGCAAGTAGCGAAAGTTTTCCGCTGCCAGCAATTGGCCGCGGAACAGCAACTCCCCGATGGAGATCGTCGAGACCAGCGCAGTGTCCTTGAAGAGTGAGATGAAGTAGCCGCCGATCGGAGGGATCACGATGCGCAGCGCCTGCGGCAGGATCACGTGCGGCATGTAGATCCGTCCGCGCATGCCGAGCGCCCGGGCGGCTTCCCACTGGCCATGGTCAACGGCCACGATGCCGGCACGTATCACTTCGCTGAGGTAAGCGCCGTAGTTGATCCCGAGTCCCAGGATTCCGGCAGCCAGCGCCGTGAGCCGAATGCCGAAGAATGGGAAGACGTAGAAGATATAGAACAGTTGCAGCAGCAGCGGCGAACCACGGATCGCCTCCACGAACACGGCCGCCGGCACCGACACCCATCGCCGCCGTGGATTGAGCCGTGCCAGCGCCAGCGCCAGCCCGATCGCAAGGGCCAGCGCCATGCCGGTAAAGGTCAGCAGGACAGTGAGCTGCAGCCCGGCCCAGAGATCAGGCCACCACTCGACGTATTCGCCAATGATCTCCCTCATCAACGGGGCAGGACGGTCATGGCTTCAGGAAAAAATCCGTAGGCGTCAGCCCCCATTTCTCGAACAGCTTGGCGGCGGTGCCGTCAGCTTTCATCGCAGCATAATCCTTGTTGAGCGCGGCAATGAATTTCGGGCTGCTGTCCTTCAGCACGCCAAACGCACAAATCGTGTCGGCCTTGTCCTCCGGCACGTAGTCGCCCACGAGTTCGAAGTTCAGGGCCTTGTTCTGTTGCAAAGCGTAGGCCGAGAGGGTGGAGTCCACGACGGCGGCGTCAATACGGCCGGTGGACAGGTCGGCGAAGGCGTTCTGGATCGTGGGATACAGGTGCACGTCCAACTTCTTGTCAGCCGGGCAGGCAGCGGCAGCCTTCTTCAGCATATCAACGTAAACGGTACCCTCATACGTGCCCGCTGCATTGCCGCAAAGATCGGCGATCCTATGCAGCTTCTTCGGGTTGCCTTTGGCGACGTCGAAGGATTCCGGGTTGAAGAAGATGCCGTCGGAGAAATCCATGATCTTGGCCCGTGCAGGGCGGACATACATGGCGTCCCCCATCAGCTCGATGCGTCCGCTCTGCACGGCAGGGATCAGGCTGGCGAACGGCATCGCGACCACGTCCAGCTTGGCGTCTATGTTCTCGCGCTTGAGCACCTCGCGCAGGATGTCGGGCAGCACCCCCGCGGCTTCGTTGGTCTTGGAGTCGATGTAGGAGAGCGGCGCGTCGTTGGAGGTCCCAATGCTGAGTACGTGGCTGCTGCGAACCGTGTCCAGCAGGTCCGCCACCATGGCCTGGCCGGACAACAAGGGAAAGGCGAGCACGGTCCCATACGCCAGGATCGTCCGAAGTCGCATCATCGCTGGTCCCCAAATCGTTTATGGCACGATGCTACCGAGGCGCCGGGCAACATGCCAGGGCGGTTGGGCCGCATGGCCTCCCGTTCCACCGAGCCTTGCCATCAACCATCCGGTTCGATTGGGTGATGCTCTGAACCCCGGATGGTGATTGATGACGAACAGGATCAGCCTGGATATCGAGCGGCTTCGGTCGGCATACCGGAGTGGGACCGAAACGCCCGTGAGCATCGCCGAGGAGGTGCAGGACCGCATCACGCGAGCGGGCGAAGACGGTGTGTGGATCAGCCGCCGCACGCCGGACGACGTGCTGCAAGATGCCCGTGCGCTCGTCGCACGACCCGACAAGGACAGCCTTCCCCTCTACGGGATTCCATTTGCCGTGAAGGACAACATTGATGCGGCCGGGTTGCCGACCACGGCAGCCTGTCCCGACTTCGCGTACGAACCTACCCGGTCTGGCACGGTCGTGGACAAGCTGGTCGCGGCCGGCGCCCTCCTGATCGGCAAGACCAATCTCGACCAGTTCGCGGCCGGGCTGGTCGGGACCCGTTCGCCGTACGGCATCGCCCGCAATCCGTTCGATCCTGCGATGCCGCCCGGCGGATCAAGCTCCGGCTCGGCCGTCGCGGTAGCGTCGGGGCTGGTGTCCTTTGCCCTCGGGACCGACACTGCCGGATCGGGGCGGGTCCCCGCCTCCTTCAACAACATCGTGGGCCTGAAGCCGACGCGTGGGTTGCTGAGCACCCTTGGGGTCGTTCCGGCGTGCCGATCCCTTGATTGCGTTTCCGTGTTCGCGTTGACGGTCGAGGATGCCGTGACCGTCACGGCCGCGATGGCCGGGTTCGATGCGCAGGACGCCTACTCCCGGCCGGCGCCCGCGCCGTTCGATCCGCGCGTGCCACCCTGGCGCGGATCGTTCCGCTTCGGTGTGCTATCCCGGGAGCATCGGGTTTTCTTCGGCGACATGGAAGCCGAGGCGCTCTACGATGAAGCGATCGCCAAGGTGGTGAGCGCCGGAGGCAGTCCGGTCGAAATTGATTTCACGCCTTGGATCGAGGTGTCACGCCTACTCTATGGCCCCTGGACGGCCGAGCGTGCCGCCGTTCTGGAGGAAGTGCTGAGAACCCGCCCCGAGGCGCTCCATCCGGTGACACAAACTGTGATTGCGCCGGGTCTCCACGTGAGCGCGGTCGAGCTGTTCCGAGCGCAATACCGTCTGCAGGCCCTGGCCCAAGCCATCGCCGAGGTATGGCAGCGGATCGACTTCATGCTGCTGCCGACGACAGGCACGGCCTTTACCATCGAGCAGATCGAACGGGACCCGGTCGCACGCAACACCGATCTCGGGTTCTACACCAACTTCGTCAACCTGCTTGACCTGTCGGCAATTGCCATACCAAACGGCTTCACGGCGGGTGGATTCCCGGTCGGCGTGACGCTTGTGGGGCCTGCATGGCATGACGGCCTGATCGCTGCCTTCGCGGCAAACCTGCAACGCCGAGCAGGGCTGCAACTTGGCGCTACCGGTCATCGCCCTGCCCAACAGGCTGAAATCCCCAACGGCAAGGCAACCTATCCCCACGTCGAGATCGCTGTATTCGGCGCTCATCTCTCGGGACAGCCACTCAACCCTGATCTTCTCGCCTTGGGTGGCGTGCTGCGATGTTCCTGCCTGACCGCGCCGGCCTATCGGATGAAGCTGCTCCCCGGATCTGTCGAACGACCGGCGCTTGTGCATGTTGGCCCCGGGAAGGGCGTCGCGATCGAAGGCGAGATCTGGGCGCTTCCAAGCCAGGCGGTCGGAAGCTTCCTGTCTCGCATCGCCCCGCCTCTCGGGCTTGGAACCATCCAACTGGATGATGAGTCCGCCGTCACCGGATTCATCTGCGACCATAGCATCTCGTCAGAGGCGAGGGACATCAGCGTGTTCCGTAGCTGGCGCGCCTACCGGGATGCTGCAGCCTAGGAGCCACCCCTTTCAGGGTGTCCGCAATGCACACGCTGCGCGGCCGCGGCGCGGGGAGGCCGGTATGATCAGGTTTCACCAGTGGCGCCGGGGAGGCGGCGCCCGCCGGCAACCACCAGGTCGGCTTGCTGGTCCCCGCCCCCCAGGTAGGCGTCGCGGATGCGCGGGTCGCGCGCCAGCGCATCCGCCGGGCCATGCAGGACGATGCGCCCGGCTTGCAGCACGTAGGCATACTGCGCGATCTGCAGCGCCAGGCTCGCATTCTGCTCCACCATGAACACCGTGACGCCGGTGGCCGCCACGGCGCGGATCAGCTCCAGTACGCGGTCCACGTAAAGCGGCGACAGGCCCATCGTCGGCTCGTCCATGCACAGCAGGCGGGGGCGGCCCATCAGCGCCCGGGCCATGGCGACCATCTGCTGCTCCCCGCCGGACAGGGTGCCGGCGCGGCTGGCCAGGCGGTCGCGCACCCGGGGGAACAGGTCTAGCATCCGCTCCAGGTCGGCGGCCACCGCGGGGCCATCGGTGCGGGCGTAGGCACCCATCAGCAGGTTCTCCCGCACGGTCATGGCGGCGAACAGGCGGCGGGCCTCCGGCACGCTGCCGACGCCGCGGCGGATCACGGCCGGAGTGGGCAGGCCCGTGATGTCCTGGCCGTCCAGCAGCACCCGCCCGGCGCGGGGGCGGTGCAGGCCCAGTATGACCTTCAGCGTCGTGGACTTGCCGCTGGCGTTGCCGCCCAACAGGCAGACGACCTGCCCGGCACAGACTTGCAGGGCCAGGCCGAAATGCACCTGGACCGGGCCGTAGTAGGTGTCCACGCCCTCCAACGCCAGCAGCGGAGCGGTCACGCGACCTCGCCCAGGGACTGGCCCGGAGACTGGCCCAAGGCGCTGTGGCCGAGGTAGGCCTCGATGACGGCCGGGTCTGAGCGCACGGCGGCGGGCAGCCCTTCGGCGATCACGGCGCCGTCGTCCATCGCCACCACGCGGTCGGACAGGCGCATGACCAGGTCCAGCTTGTGCTCGATCAGCAGGATGGACTGGCCGCCGGCCTTCAGCGCGGCGATGATGCCGGCCATCTCGCGGGTTTCGGTCTCGTTCATGCCGGCCGTCGGCTCGTCCAGCAGCAGCAGGCGCGGGCGGGCGGCCAGGGCGCGGGCGATCTCGACCCGCCGGCGGTTGGCGTAGGACAACGAGTAGGCGGGCTGGTCCAGGCGCGGCGTTAGCCGGTCGCCGAAGGTCGCGACGATGCGCTCCGCCTCCGCCCGCAGCGCCGCCTCCTCCCGCGCCACGGCGGGCGGTTGCAGCAGTGCCATCGCCAGCTCAGCCAGCAGTCCCAGGCCGAGCGCATCCAGCACGGGCACCCGGGGCCGGGCCGCGCGCAGGCGATGGTGCGCGCCGATCAGAACGTTGTCCCGCACGGACAAGGTGGCGAACACCCGGCCGTGCTGGAACGTGCGGGCCAGGCCGAGGGCCGCGATGCGCTCTGGCGGCAGGCCGGTGATGGGCTTGCCGGCAAGCGTGACCTGTCCCGCATCCGGCCGGCCCTGGCCGCCGATCAGGTTGAACAGGGTGGTCTTGCCGGCGCCGTTCGGGCCGATGATGGACAGCAGTTCGCCGTCCGCCATGCGCACGTCCACGCCGCGCACGGCGTGGACGCCGCCGAAGCTGCATGACACCCCGCGCACGTCCAGAAGCGGCGGCGTCATGCCGTGCCCAGCACGCCCTGCGGACGGAAGCGGATCAGCAGCAGCAGCACGGCGCCGTAGATCAGCATCCGGTACTCCGCCGTGAACCGGAACAGCTCCGGCAACGCCGTCAGCACCACCGCGCCCAGCACGGCGCCCAGCAGGTTGCCCATGCCGCCCAGGATGATCATCGTCAGCGCCACGATGGACACGGTCGAGGTCACGGTTTCGTTGTTGATATACGAGTACAGGTGCGCCGTGACGCCGCCGGCCATCCCCGCCGCGAACCCGGCAAATAGGAACGCCATCGCCTTCGTCCGGTCCAGCCCGACGCCATAGGCCCGGGCTGCCACGTCGTCGTCCCGCACCGCCCGGAACGTGCGCCCAAGGTGCGAGCGCAGCAGGCGGGCCTGCGCCAGCCCCAGCAGCACCAGCAGCGCCAGGCACACCCAGTAGGTGCGGGCCGGACTGTCCAACTCGACGCCGCCGGCGGCCAGGGGCGGTATGTTGGTGACGCCGATGGGGCCGCGCGTCAGCCCCTCCCAGTTCAGGATCACCAGCCCGACGATCTCGCCGATGCCCAGCGTGGCGATGGACACGTAATGCGAGCGCAGCCGGAACGCCGGCGCCACCAGCACGGTGCCGATCACCGCCGTCAGCACCCCCGCCGCCAGCACTCCCGCCGGCACCGGCCAACCCAGGTCGAGCGTCAGCAGCGCCGACGCATAGGCCCCGATCAGCAGCAGCGCCGCATGGCCCAGCGACACCTGGCCCAAGGTGCCCGCAACCAGCGTCAGGCTGATGGCCAGGATCGCCGCGAGCCAGGCGTTGGTCAGCACCTGCAGCGCATACGGGATGCCCGGCACGAACGGCAGCGCCGCCGCCGCCAGCACCAGCGCCGCGACGACCCGGCGCGGCACCACCACCGGGCGGCCCGGCGCGATCAGGGTGCCGGTCATCGGCTCGGGCGGCAGCTACGCCCTCGCTCGCCTGTCGCATCCAGTCGACCGCCTGCCCAATCGGAGTCGCGGACGGCATCAGGGACGACAAGGGCTGTCCCTCC
>CAXTDP010000210.1:0-8487 GCA_964242295.1 uncultured Acetobacteraceae bacterium
CGTGTCGCTGTACGAGCTGGGAGCCAGCGCCGGGCTGAACCTGTTGCCGGACCGCTACGACATCCGGCTTGGCGGCGTGCAGGCTGGCAGGCCGGGCAGCGCGGTGATCCTGCAGCCGGACTGGAGCGGGGCACCCCCTCCCACGGCGGCCGTCCGGGTGGTGCGACGCTGCGGCGTGGACCTTTCGCCGGCGCGCGTGGGCGATCCGGCGGACCAGGAGCGGCTGCGCGCCTACGTGTGGGCGGATCAGGCTGCCCGCATGGCGCGGTTGGAAGGCGCGATGGCCATCGCCGCGGTGGACCCGCCAGCCCTGGACCAGGGCGACGCCGCTGACTGGACGGAGGCAAACATCCAGCCCTCGCCGGAGCCGGGGTTGGTCCGGGTGCTGATGCACTCGGTCGCCTACGCCTACTTTCCGGCGGCAACCCAGGCGCGCATTGCCGCACATATGGCCGCCGCGGGTCGCCAGGCTACGGCCGAGGCTCCGCTGGCCTGGCTGCGGTTCGAGCCGCCGCCGGGCCACGCCAAGGCGCCCACGCTGCACCTGCAATGCTGGCCCGGAGGCCACGAGCGTGTGCTGGCCACCGGCAGCCCGCACGGGACCTGGATACGCTGGGGCTGACGTCACCCGGTATAGGCGACGTTCAGGAAGGCCACTCCGCCCACCGTGCCGGTAATCATGGTCAGATGCTGCACGTCGTCCATCGTCAGCCCGGCGAATGTGGCCGAGGCGTCGACCCCAGTGCCGGCCCCGGCCAGCTCGGAGTGGATGGTCGCGCCGGTGTAGCCGGCGGTGCCGTCGCTGGCCGTCCAGGGCTGCGTGCTGGTGCCGGCCTGGAACCCCCAGAGCGTCATCGAGTCGCCCTGGTGGAAGTTGACGATGGTGCTCCAGGTGTCGCCGCCGCGGCCGTCCACGAAGAATGTGTCGGTCCCGCCTCCGGCGCCCGTGCCGCCGACCAGGAAATTGGACCCGGCGCCACCGTCCAGCACGTTGTTGCCGTCCTGCACCGCCAGGGCGTCGTCGCCGGCGCCACCATGCAGGAACACGTTGGATGTGCTGGCGGAGATTACGATGCCGTTGGTGCCGGACCAGATGAACTGGCGCTGCAGGAACGCCACCGGACCGGCGTAGGCGTCGCCGTCGCTTTGGGCCTCCTGCCCCGTTGCAGCCTCGGTGATGGCAAAGGCCGGCGACGCCTGTTGCGGCGCCGCCAACTCCGCGGTCTGCAAGGACCCTAGCTGGCTGCTGACGGGATCGGGAACCGCCGGGGCAGGTGTTGAGCCAGCCATCGGCATGCTGGCCGATCCTGACGCGGGGTCTGGCGTCGCCTGCAACCCGGCGGACTGGCCGGCAGGCGCCGCCTGGCCGTCCGAGTCGGCGGCGGCCGGCGTCCCCTCCGGTAACAGGTCGGCCAAGGCGGCAGACGCGAGAGTCAGGCTGACAGCCGCCGGCACGAGCGCCTTCACGGTGGGCGCTGCCGCCGTGGACGGCTGGGACGCAGCAAACTGTGGCGCCAGCACCTTCACCAATGGCAGCACAGGGTTGGACAGGGGTGTCTTGGCCACGATCATTCCGATCGGCGCCTTGATGCCTTGCAGCACGATGCGGGCGCCTCCGGTCGTGGTGAGCGTTGTCCCCGTGCCGTCGGTGGTCTGCCCAGCCACCGCGGTGCCGGCCAAGTTCAGGATGTCGGTGCCGATGCGGAAGCCGGTGATGACCTGGGTGCCGCGGCTCGCGCCGGTCGCGGTGTAGCTGACGACGCCCCAGGCGCTTTCCTGGACGGCAGTGTTGCCGGTGCCGAAAATCACGGCGCCCCCGGCGTTGCCGATGCTCAGTGCAGCGCCGCCGCTGCCGCCGACGAAATTGGTGCTGGTCGCCCAGGCATTTGCAACCGTGATGCTGCCGGCCCCTCCACGTATCGCAAGGTTCCGCGCGGACCCGTCGAGCACGGCTGTGCCGGTCCCGCCGAAATAGGTGATGTCGCCGTTGCTGCCTGAGATGGAAACCGACCCCGCGCCGCCGTGGATCGTCTGCCTGTCGCCCGCCGTCCCGTCCCAGTCCTGGAACGTGAGCTGGCCGCTGCCGCCCCAAACCTCGGAGTTTCCCGCAAATGCCCTGATCAGGGCCGTGCCGGCGCCGGCACGGACCTGGTCGGCGCCGCGCGAGTAGATCTGGCTGTCGCCGCCATCCACGGTGATGCGTGCGCCGACCGGAACGGCCGCGGTGTTGATCACCGCCGTCCGGCCGCCCTCGACCACGACGGACCCGGTTGCATTCTGCATGCTCAGCGCGACCAGCGACGGGTCCCCACCGGGCGCGGTCACGCGCAGGGAGGACTGGCTGAGGCCCGCCTCCAGGTGCCAGCCTACCTGCACGGTGGCGTCCGCGCCCGGGGCGAGCGTGAGCCAGTCGCCGCCGCGCCCGGCCAGGGTTGCATGGCCGGAGATGCTGATGCGGCTGTTGCCGGTGCTGCCCTGGATCGTCGCGTCGCCGTGGATGGACAGGGTGTTGTTGCCGCCGGGCTGGGTGATGGTGTCGTGGCCCCAACTGTCCAGCGTGCCGTTGTTTAAGGTAATCGCGTTGGTGCTGCCGGCCTGGGTGGTGATGGTGTTTGCGCCACCTCCGCCGTCCTCGGTGACGGTCAGGCCCCCGGCGCCGCCGGTGATGACCTGGCGGGAGCCGGCCTCGACCGTCAGGTGCCCGGCGCCGCCGAGCAGGGTGATGCTGGACAGGTCCGCCTGGACGGTGCTGGCCCGGTCGCCACCGTAATAGGTGATGCCGCCGGTGTCGCCGCCGATCACATAGGTGCCGCCGTTGCCCCATACGTTGGCGCCGGACTGGCCGCGGCCATACACCGCCAGGGTGCCCGTCCCGGCATGGATGTCCGCCGCGCCGGACGCCTGGACAACCGTGTCGCCCGACCCGGCCCAAATCTGGTCGGCCCCGCCGCTGACCACCTGCACTTGACCGTCGCCCAGGTGCATCGTGACACCGTTGGGTCCGGCGGCGGTGGCGAAGTTGGTGAGGCCGTCCCAGCCCTGCATGGTCCAGGACCCGCCGGTCAGGCTGGCCTGCACGTGCTTGCCCCCCAGGGCAACGTCATAGCTCGCGGCGCCGCCGCCGCTCTGGATGGCGACGAAGTTGAGTGCACCGTCAATGCTGAGGCTGGCCGCGGCGTCGAGGGTAAAGCGGGGCGCGCCGCCGTTGCCGGTCAGGTGCAGGCTGCCCAGCACGCTCCACTGGTTGTTGCCCTGGCCCTCGTTGACGGTCGCCACGCCACCGATCTGGGCGGTGACGTTGCCGAAGCTGGTCCTGATGGCGTCGGTGCCCTCGCTGTCTATGCTGTCCTGGCCGCCGAGGTTGAGGCTGTTCCTGCTGCCGGCCGCCGTCGTGACCTGGTTGCCGCCGCTGCCTCCGACCTCGGTGAAATCCAGGCCGCCCGTGCCGCCTAGGACGATGATGTGCCCGGCAACGGCCGTGACCTGCAGGTGCCCGGCGCCACCCTGGACCGCGAAGTTGGAGCCGGTGAGGGTCACCTGGTGGTCCACCGCGTCGGTGAAGACCTGGGTGCTGCCGGGCAGGATGCCGGACAGCACGGCGTCCGGAAGGACAGTGCCGGTCCCGTCGGCATTGGGACTGTCAATGTTGCCGCCGATGTGGGCCGGTCCCTGCGCGACCCGCGCGGGGTCCAATCCGGTGAAGCTGTTGCCGGTGATGCCGACGGTGATCGCGGTCTGGTTCAGGAGGCCGACCGCGTTGGGACGGTCGTTGGTGATCTGGTTGCCCTGGACCAGCAGCGACGACCCGGCGTAGGGGATGCTCTCGCCGCCGAAGTGGATGATGCTCTGGTTCTCGGTCTGCGGCCCCTTCTCGATCAGGTTGCCGGTCACCACGCCCTTGCCGCCGTTCGGCAGGTCTATGCTGTAGCTGCCGTTCCCGTCGGGCCCGTCGGAGATGACGTTGCCGGTGATCAGGGTGTTGTAGGCGCGGCTCTTGATCTCATGGCCGACGACGGCGCCGGAGAACCGGTTGTCCTCGATGGTGAGTTGCTGGATGGCGCCGACATACAGGTTGTGCGTCGAACCGTTGCCATTGCCGTTGTGGGTGAAGTCGCAATTTTGGATCAGCAGCGTGCCGCCCGGCACTGGGGAAGACAGCAGCCCATTCTCGTTGTCGTGGAAGCCGCAGTTCTGCAGCGTGAGGTTGCCGCCCTCGTAGCGGATGCCGGCGCCGTTCGCGTCGGGCACCTTGGCGCCGGAGAAGGTGAAGTTCTGGATCGTCGCGTCGGCATCCACGGTCAGGATGGCCTTGCCGTTGGGCGGCGCGACGGTGGCGACCATGTTCACCATGCCGCCGACGCCGATGAGGGACACCTTGGCGCCCACGGTGGCGAAATCGTTGACATAGGTGCCGGCCTGCACCAGGACGACATCTCCGTTATGCGCGGCCGCAAGGGCGGAGGCGATCGTCGTGAAGGCTTGGCCCACGCCGACCTGCAGGACGTTGGCGCCGGCGGGCAGCACATACGGCGTGATGTCGTGCAGGCCGGCATTCGCCAGGCCGGCGTCCGTGGGCGTGCTCACGGACGTGTCGGATGCGGTGGCCGGCATTCATCGTGCTCCTGGCTGCTGTCCCAAAGGGACGTCGCTTAAACTGGAGCAGCGTCTCTGCTTTCCAGACTTGTCGCAGGATGCGGGATTATTGCTGACGGTAAGTTAATGGCGCGTGGCTGGATGAGCGCTTATGGGGCGTGTCGTTGCCCGATCGGTGTGTGGCGGCATCGCCGATGCAGGCGCCGTTCCAGATCAACGCGGGATGAGCCTGGGCCGGGCTGGCCGTTCCCAGGCGTCACGGTGATCCAGCTAGCCATCGCCGGTGCTGCGGCAGTTCAACCGGGGAGGTAGCACCGCACCTGTGGCCGCCGGCTTTGCCGAATTCCGGGTTGCTGCCTGGCAGAGGAGTGCCGAGGCCATTTGGCAGACCGCCCCGACAAGGGTCGAGTCATCGTGAAACGCCAGTCAGTGGCGCTGGCGACCCGCGTGGCAGCGGCGCGGCGGTTGCCGCGCAAGCACCTCAAGGCAGGCGCGCCATGCGATGGAAGGGCAAGTCACGACCTTGCCGGGTGCCTCTGCGCAATGACGGTGCAGTTCGCAATGTCGGGCGTGATAGCCGGCCTTGCAGCCTGGCCCGGCGATGGCAGAGCCTTAGGCCAAGGACATGGTTCTCGCCGCGCGGTCGCGGATGAGGTCCCACTGTGCCGCCGCGACCTCCGCCGCCGGTGTCAGCCAGGAACCGCCGACGGCGACAACGTTCGGCAGCGCCAGCCACTCCGCGGCATTGGCCTCGGTGATGCCTCCGGTCGGGCAGAACCGCGCTTGCGGGAACGGACCGGCCAGCGCGCGCAGTGCGGGCAGGCCGCCGGCCGAGGTGGCGGGGAAGAACTTGGCCGTCGTGAACCCCCGCGCCAGGGCCGCCATCAGTTCGGACGCGGTAGCGACCCCCGGCAGGAACGGGATCGGCACCCCAGCCGCCGCGGCCAGCAGGTCCGGTGTGGCACCGGGGCTGAGGGCAAAGCTGGCGCCGGCCTCCACTGCCCGGCGCAGGTCGTCCGCCGTCAGCACCGTCCCGATCCCCACGACGGCGTCCGGCACTGCCCGCATGATGGCCCGGGCGCCGTCCAAACCTGCCGCGGTGCGCAGCGTGACTTCAAGCAGACGCACCCCGCCTGCCACCAAGGCCCGGGCCAACGGCACCGCGTCGTCCAACCGGTCCAGGGTAATGACCGGAATGACGCGTCCGAGCGCAAGCAGGGCGGAAATCTGGTCCTGGCGGGATGGGGCAGCAGTCATGGCAGCGTCCTTTGCGGCATGGCGTCGCGGGGGATGATAGCTCCGGAATGCTGGACCACGGCGCCTGCCAGGGCATGCCCGGCCCGGGCGGCCTCCCCGGGTGCTGCTCCGCGCAGCCGGGCGGCGAGGTAAGCGGCGGCGAAGCTGTCGCCAGCCGCCGTCGTGTCCACCACGCACGCAACCGGAGGGGCATGGACCGCGTGTTCCGTCCCTGCGTGGAATACCCGTGACGCCGGCTGGTCCAGCTTCAGCACGATCTCGGTGTCGCCGGCGTGGGCCAGGAGTGCGGCCTCGCCATTGCCGCCGTGCAGGAGATACAGGTCCTCGGACGAGGCCAGGACGAGGTGGGCGAGGCCGAACAGTTGGTCATAAAGCCGCCGGGCCAGCCCCGGGTCGGACCACCCGCGCGGGCGGAAGTTGGTGTCGAACACGATCTTTGTCCCTCTGGCCCGTCCCTCGGCTAGGGCTTGGAGCAGCACAGCCCGGCCGGCGTCATCAAGGATCGAGAGGGTGATCCCGGACAGGTAAAGAACATCGAAGGCCGTCAGCGTCCGCGGGTCCAGGTGGTCGAACAGGCGCCGGGCTGCGGCGCTGTCGCGCCAATACAGGAAACGGCGTTCGCCACCGGGATCAGTCTGGATGACATACAGCCCCGGCAAACGGCCCGGCAGCCGCCGCACCAGGCCGGTTCCGATGCCCTCGGCGGCCCAGCCCGCCAGCATTTCGCTGCTCCAGGGGTCGTCGCCCAGGGCGGTCACATAATCCACGTTGACGCCGAGCCGCGCCAGGTAAACGGCAGTGTTCAGGGTATCGCCACCCCAGCCCCGTTGCAGCAGCCCGTCCGGCAGTTGCCGCAACTCCACCATGCACTCGCCGATGCAGGCGATGCGGGGGGGCGGGTCAGTCGCTTTCGTAACCGTAGATCTCCGGCAGGATGAAGATCGCGGCCAGCAGTCCGATCAGCGGGAAGATCGCGACGAACAGGGTAGCCCCTGCCTGGCCGATGGCGGTGAACAGCGCCGGGAACAGGAAGATCGCCAGGAACGACGGCAGCTTCACGAACATGTAGGCGAAGCCGCTGGCGGTGCCGCGATACTCCGGGCGGGCAACGACCGTGGGGATCGTCATGCAGTTGGACGCGTCCCAGTAGTGGCCCCACAGCATCGCTGCGGCCGCGAAGGGAATGACGATCCTGTTGCCGGTGTAGATCGCCCAGGCCGCCACCAGCAGCGACACCAGCACGATGCCGAAACCCGCGATGCTGATGCCCCGCTGTCCCAGCCGTGGCGTCAGCAGCGGACCGACCCAGCCGGAAATCGCCGCGAAGGTGTAAAGCCCCATCAGCGCCAGGTTGGTGCCTATCAGGTTATCGGCAGTGACGCCGACGGTCAGCAGCAGCACCGGCAAGTAGAAGCCGAATGTCGAGAACTCGCTGGCCTGGCAGAAGCAGGCGATCCAGCCATACAGCGTCGCCCGCCAGCGTATCGGGTCCCGGCGTATGTCGGCCAGGAAGGCCGTCGGCTGCGGCTTGGGTATGACCACGTCCTCGTCGGGCAGCATGGCCAGGTCGTCGTTATACATGTCCCGGGCAATCTGCTTGGCCTCGCGGAACCGGCCGTGGCGGATCAGCCAGACCGCCGTTTCCGGCAGGTCATGCCGCATCAGCAGGATCACCAGCGCTGGCACCGCGCCCAGGCCGAGCGTGACACGCCAGACCAGCTCATGGTCCAGGTTCGCCACCAGGAACACGGCGATGATCGCGAGCGTCATGACTTCGCCCACGGCGAACATGAACTGCCAACGATTGCCCATGACCTCGCGCTTGCCCTTGGGCATCGACTCCATAATGTAGGTGTAGCCATTGCTGATGTCGCTGCCGAGCGGCACGCCGAGCAGGAGGCGCACCACCACCAGCCAGCCGACGCTGGTGACAAAGGCCTGCAGCAGAGCCAAGACGATGAACATGACCATCGTTGCCAGGAACATGACCCGGCGCCCGATCTTGTCCGATAGCCAGCCCCCGAGCAGCGCGCCGATCAAGGCGCCACCCTGCGTGCCGGCTGCGGCTAGGCCGAGCAGCAACGGATCGGGGTTATACTGCTGCCTGATGAACACCAGGACGAAGGCGATGGAGTATAAGTCCCAGGCCTCCACCAGGATGGAGGACATCATCAGCCAACCGATCCGGTTGCCGCGCGGATTGTAGTTGCTGACGAGATGGCGGACCGCGCCGTCCATGGCCGCCTGGTGTGGCATTGTGATGGACACGGCTGCTTCCCCCGATACCGACATCCTTGGATGCAGCCACGCGGGGCTGACCATTTGGCTGGAACAATCCGTGATATTTCACAGATGTCAAGCTGTAGGATGATGTCACTGGCGTTTCGGAGATGGGCACTGTTGTGACAACTTCGGGCTAGGTCCTGCCGCCTATACCGGGCGCCGTCCGCTCAGACGCGTCCATCAGCGCGGCGGCATGGAAAGTCTGTCGCAATGCGGTGATTCCTAGAGCAACAAACAGAACTTGTGGTTTCTCCACCATCATACTGTCGCTTTCATCGCAACGCCGCTCAGCTCCAAGACGTGCGGGTGGTCCTTCTGCTTATGCTGAGATTGGTCCGGCTGCTCGGTTTGATA
>CAXTDP010000211.1:0-1052 GCA_964242295.1 uncultured Acetobacteraceae bacterium
GACCTTCAGGGTATCGCCGGGCTGGAACTCGGGGACGGCGCGGGCGGCGGTGAGCCTGGCGATCTGCTCCGCCTCGAACTGCTGGATGATGTTCATGGGATAGTCCTTTCTTGCAGGCGTGTTACGGCGCGGCGGGCGCCGTGTCCATTGTTGCGGCGTGCGCTTCCCACAGGTCCGGCCTGCGGGCACGCGTGGCGTCCTGTGCCTGGCGGAGGCGCCAGGCGGCGATGGCGGCATGGTTGCCGGACAGCAGCACGTCCGGGACGCGGCGGCCCTGCCACTCGGCGGGTCGGGTGTAGTGCGGATATTCCAGCAGGCCGGCGCTGAAGCTTTCCTCCGTGCCGCTGTCGACCGCGCCCATGACGCCGGGAAGCAGGCGGACGCAGGCGTCCAGCAGCACCAGCGCCGGCAGCTCGCCACCGGACAGGACGTAGTCGCCGATGCTGACCTCCTCGATTGCGCGGGCGTCCAGCACGCGCTGGTCCACGCCCTCATAGCGGCCGCAGACGACGGCGATGCCGGGACCTTCGGCCAGGGTGCGGACACGCGACTGCTGCAACGGGCGTCCGCGCGGGGTCATATACAGCAACGGCCGTCCGTCCGGGGCGCCGAGGGCGGCGTCTAGCACGTCAGGGCGCATGACCATCCCGGCACCGCCTCCGAACGGGGTGTCGTCCACCGTGCGGTGCCGGTTCGTGGCGGCATCACGTATGTCGCGCACATCCAGGCGCCACAGCCCAGCGTCCAGGGCACGGCCCGCCAGCGATCTGCCGAGTGGGCCGGGGAACATGGCGGGGAACAGGGTATGAACGGTGGCGTGCCAGGTCATGCGGCGCACCACGCAGGACGTGCTTCGGCGGGATTGTCGCCGATCCAAGACGAGCGGCCAAACACTCCCTCTCCCTCCAGGAGAGGGTTAGGGTGAGGGAAGCCGCCAGCACGGTCCTTGAATGCTGGCGCAGCTAGCTGCCGGAGTAAGGGCAAGGCGCTTGCGGCCTCTCTCACCCCGACCCTCTCCCGGGTGTCGAGCGTGTCGTTCAGCAACGTTCTGG
>CAXTDP010000211.1:1062-8482 GCA_964242295.1 uncultured Acetobacteraceae bacterium
GGGAGAGGGGGCAGCAGCTTAGGTCGGCACTCAAAGCGTTGGGGTTGGTCACTCCGCCGCCTCCGCCGTGTCCTCGACCAGAACCTCGTCAGGTTCTACCACGACCAGTGTGCCCGCTGCCGGGTCCACTTGCGGCACGCAGGCGCGGGTGAAGGGGATCAGCAGCGGCGCGTTGCTGGGCCGCTCAATCTCCAGACTGGCACCCGCGCCGTAGTCATGGACAATTGCAACCCGGCCGATAGCCGCCCCAGCCGGGTCCAGCGCCGCCATGCCCACAAGGTCGGCGAGGTAAAACTCATCCTCCTCCGGCTGCGGCAGACGGTCACGATCCATCCAGAGCTTGGTGTTCACCATCCGCTCGGCCGCCGACCGGTCGGGGAGCGCCTGCCCCGCCGCGTCGCGCAGTTCCGCTACGCCGGACGCACGCCAGGCAAGTGTCCACGCCCTGCCGCCATCGTCCAGCAAGGGGCCGTAGCCCGCCAGGTCCGCCGGGTCGGTCGTGTAGCTGTGGACGCGCACCAGCCCCCGCACTCCGTGCGGACGGCCCACCACGCCCATGAGGATGCGGCGGTCGGGCATGTCAGGCCAGCGGCACCCTGGCCCGGGACGCGGGTGCGCCCCAGGCAGCAACGGCAGGGTGGGACGGCAACGGCATGATTAGGCTGCGGCCTTTGCCGCGCGGTCCTGCGCCTTCTTCTTCGGCGCGGACTGGATGGGCTGCTCACGGTAGGTCGGCATCGGCGCCAGGCCGGCATGGCCGAGGAACTTGGCGACGCGCTCGGTCGGCAGGGCACCCACCTGCAGCCAGTGCTGGATGCGCTCGGACTGCAGGCGGACGCGCTCCTCGTGCTCGGCGGGGAGCATCGGGTTGTAGCTGCCAACCTTCTCCAGGAAGCGGCCGTCGCGGGGGCTGCGGCTGTCGGCGATGACGATGTGGTAATATGGGCGCTTCTTGGCGCCGGCGCGGGAGAGGCGAATCTTCAGGGACATTCTTGGTTCCTTGGTCTTGGATGGTTGGGGTTTGGAGCTTGCGGCTTCGCTTACCCCGGCCCTCTCCCGGAAGGAGAGGGAGAAGAAAATCAGTGCCGGCGGATTTGCTGGTGGGGTTTGGGCATCAGGGCGCCCATGCCGCCGCGCATCAGACCTTTCTGGCCCATCTTGGTCATGCGCTTCATCATGGTGCTCATGTCGTCGAACTGCTTGAGCAGGCGGTTGACCTCTTGCACCGTCGCCCCTGACCCGGTGGCGATGCGCTTCTTGCGGCTCGCCTTGATGATGTCCGGCGTCTTCCGCTCTGCCTTGGTCATGGAGGAAATGATGGCGGCCTGGCGCTTCAGGATGCCGGTGTCGAGGTTGGCGTCCTTGAGCTGGTCCTTGATCTTGGCGGCGCCGGGCAGCATGCCCAGGATGCCCTGCAGGCTGCCCATCTTGGTGATCTGCTTGAGCTGGCTGGCATAGTCGTCCAGGTCGAAGGTGCCGCGGGCCATCTTCTTGGCCAGGCGCTCGGCGTCCTCCTGCTCGATGGTCTCGCCCGCGCGTTCCACCAGGCCGACGATGTCGCCCATACCCAGGATGCGGCCGGCCACGCGCTCCGGATGGAATTCCTCCAGCGCGTCCAGCTTCTCGCCGGAGCCGGTCAGCTTGATCGGGGCGCCGGTGACCTGGCGCATGGACAGCGCGGCGCCGCCGCGGGCGTCGCCGTCCATGCGGGTCATGACGATGCCGGTGACGCCCAGGGCCTCGTTGAAGGCGCGGGCGGTGTTGACCGCGTCCTGCCCGGTCATGGCGTCCACCACCAGCAGCGTTTCCACCGGGTTGGTGGCGTCGCGGATGGCGCGGACCTCGTCCATCAGGGCGGCGTCTATGCTTAGGCGCCCAGCGGTATCGAGGATGACGATGTCGAACACCTCGCGCCGGCCCACGTCCATCGCGCGCCGGGCAATTTCCACGGGCGTCTGACCCGCGATGATCGGCAGTGACGTGACGCCGGCCTGCTGGGCAAGCTGCTGCAACTGGAGCTGCGCCGCCGGGCGCTGGGTGTCGAGGCTGGCGAGCAGGACCCGCTTACGGTCACGCCTTGAAAGCCGCAGCGCCAGCTTGCCTGACGTCGTGGTCTTGCCGGAGCCTTGCAGGCCGACCATCAGCAGCGGGATAGGCGCCGGGGCATCCAGGTTGAGCGGCACCGCGCCGGCGCCGCCCAGCGCCTCGACCAGGACGTCGTTGACGATCTTGATGACGAGCTGGCCGGGGCTGACGCTGTCCAGCACCTCGGCGCCCAGGGCGCGGTCGCGGACGGCGCCGATGAATGTCTTGACGACGGGCAACGCCACATCGGCCTCAAGCAGGGCCAGGCGGACTTCCCGCAAGGCGTCGGCGACGTCGGCCTCGTTCAGCGCCCCGCGGGCGCGGAGGCGGTCAAAGACTCCGGACAGCTTGCCCGACAGCGTGTCGAACATCGGATCACCCCAAACGGTAAGGCGCCGCTGCGCGAGCCTTCGCGGAGCGGCGTCATGGTCAAGGGCGGGGTATGGCGGTGTGACGGGTTGGAGTCAAGGATTCGGCCGGGCCGGCGTCCCGCCGTCAGCCGTCCAGCGCCATCTGGAACAGCGTGCCGAGCATAGGGGCGAAGCGCCGGTCGGTCCGGACGCGGACTGCCAGATCCTGGGTGATGGCGCTGCGTCCGGCACGGTCCAGGCGTTGTGCAAGGATGCTGAGCCGGGCGCGCTGCTCGTTGATGGGACGGGTCGCCTGGTCGCTCAGCAGCCGGTCGCGGGCGGCCTGGGCGCTCCGAGGGGTTAAGCCGGGTAATCTCATATGCACTTCTTACCGCGGGCAGGGGCGGTCTGCACGCAGTTTGAGCGGCTGGTTTTCCATGGCCGCCGAAGCGGCTGTCCGGCTGTGATGTCGCAGGCGGCTATTCGGCCCTTTGCGGACGTGCGCCGCCTACTCCACCCACTTCTCCACATTGGGGCCGCAGATGCGCCCAAACTCACCCACGTTCGCCGTGACAACGGTTGCGCCTGGCGTATGGGCATGGGCGGCAAGCAGTAGGTTGTTCGATCCGATCGGGCGACCTTTAGCCTCCAGCTCCGCCCGGGGATGTGGGCTATGGCGCAGGTAGCCTGCGGTCCGCCCGGCATCGCGCCAACCGCAGCGGCTCCGCCGACACCAGCCGCACGACGCGTTTGGCACGCCGGTCCAGCTCCGCGACGATGCAGGCGCAGCCATAGCCGTAGCTGCCATTCGTCTCCACCCAGCCTTGCGTGGTCATGTCGGGCAGGTTTTCCAGTTCGGCCGCGGCGTCCTCACCCTGGGAGGAGATGATCCACTCCGCTTCGCGGTCCCGTAGCGAGAAGTTGCCCGGCGTCGGGTTCCACAGCCAGCCGCACCGTTTTTCCGCCGACAAGGCCGGCACGGCGCCCAGCACGGCCAAGGCCAGAAGCGCCGCCGCGCCGACTCGCCTCACGCCGCTTCCCGCGCCCGCCGCGCCTCATACGCCTTCAAGTGCAGGTAAGCGGCCCGCAGCAGCCGCGTCCCCTCCTCCGAGCCGCGGGTGATCAGGTCGCCGACAATATGCTCCGCCTCGATCCGCCCCCCGCGCTCGATGTCCCGCAGCATGGAGGCGGTGAACGTGGACCCCGGCGCCGCGATCGCCCCGCGCATCCGCTCGACGAACGCCTGCCGCGGCGGATACCCGGCAGCGGCGGCAATGGCCGCGGCCTCGTCGAACAGCCCTTGCGCGAACCAGGCCCCGCCCGCCGCCACCACGTCCCCCACCGCCGCGCGCATGGATGACGTGAGGCAGGCCAGCGAAGCCAGGAACACCCACTTCTCCCACATGTCCTGCAGGATGGTCCCGCTGGCCCACCCGCCGCACCCGGCAAAGGCCGCCGCAAGCGCCTCCACCCGCGGCGACATGCTGCCGTCGCGCTCGCCGAGCGAGAGCGCCTGCAGGTCGCTCAGGTGGTGTATGGTGCCGTCCGGCTCCAGCGTCGCGGCGATCTGGCACTGGCCGCCCAGCACGGCACCGGGGCCGAAGCGGGCGTCCAGCACGTCCATGTGCCGCATCCCGTTCAGCATCGGCAAGACGGCGGTGCCTGGCCCGGCTGCTGGCGCGAAGGAGGCAATGGCGTCATCCAGGTCGTAAGCCTTGCAGCTCAGCACCACCGCGTCGTATGGGCCGCCCAACGCCCCGGCCTGCACGGTCGCAACGGGCCGGACCAAGTCCCCGCGCGGGCTGCGTATCACCAGGCCGTCATCATGGAGTTGCGCCGCCCGGCGCGGACGGACCAGGAATGTCACGTCCGCACCTGCCTCGGCAGCGCGGCCGCCGAAGTAGCCACCGATGGCGCCGGCGCCGACTACAAGTATCCGCATTAACAGCTCCCTCCCTGGGTGGAGGAAGACTGGCACGGATAGAGTGAGGGTGGCAGTGGGTGGCTTCCTTCTCCCTCTCCCTTCGGGAGAGGTTCGGGGTGAGGGGGTCTTGGTTGCGGGACGACGGCCGGCTTAGCCTAGGTAGTGGCTACATGGGCAAAGGCCGTGCTTACCGACCCCCTCCCCCCGACCCTCTCCCGGAGGAAGAGGGAGCAGGCAGGCTGCATGTTTTCAGACGCAGCCTATTCTCTGCGTCCGGCCTACTTCGGCGACAGCACCATGATCATCTGCCGATTTTCCATCCGCGGCATCTGCTCGACCTTCGTGGTGACCTCAAGCTCGGCGCGGATGCGCTCCAGCACTTTGATGCCGATGTCCTGGTGCGCCATCTCGCGGCCACGGAAGCGCAGCGTCACCTTAACCTTGTCGCCTTCGTCAATGAACGACTTCATGGCGCGCATCTTCACCTGGTAGTCGTTCTCGTCAATGTTCGGGCGCACCTTGATCTCCTTGATCTCGATGACCTTCTGCTTCTTCTTGGCCTCGTTCTTCTTCTTCTGCTGCTCGTACTTGAACTTGCCGTAGTCGAGGATCTTCACCACTGGCGGATCGGCGTTCGGGCTGATCTCCAGCAAATCCAGGCCCACCGAGTAGGCGCGCTGTATGGCGTCGCGCGCCGTCATCACGCCCTGCATCTCGCCCTCCTCGTCAATCAGGCGCACCTGGGGGACACGTATGTCCTCGTTGACACGGGGTCCGTCGCGGGATGGGGTCGCGGCGCTCTGGGGTCCTCGGGCTATTGTACTCTCCTATGGATGTTTCGGTGTTGGAGACGAGTCTTGGTCCGGCAACACGCCGAAATCAAGAAGCCTCCCGCGCTAAATCGGGCGGCATAGCCTCCGCTGCAAGACGGGAGACCGCCTGATCCAGCGGCAAGACTTCCTGCGCCTCCCCGCCCAGGCGGCGCAACGCCACCGTGCGCCCCTCGGCCTCCCGCCGGCCAACGACGACCAGGACGGGAACGTGCGCCAAGCTGTGCTCGCGCACCTTGGCGTTGATCTTCTCGTTGCGGGTGTCGGTACGCACCTCCAGCCCGCGGGCGCGCAGGGCGGCCGCGACCTCCTCCGCATACTCGGCAGCGTCCGTCACGATGCTGCACACCACCGCCTGCACCGGCGCCAGCCACAGCGGGAAGCGGCCGGCGTAGTTCTCGATCAGGATGCCCAAGAACCGCTCGAAGCTGCCCAGGATGGCCCGGTGCAGCATCACCGGGCGCTGCCGGCTGCTATCGTCGGCGATATAGTCGGCGTCCAGCCGCTCCGGCAGCACGAAATCCACCTGCAACGTGCCGCACTGCCAGTCCCGGCCAATGGCGTCACGCAGCACGAACTCCAGCTTGGGGCCGTAGAACGCGCCCTCTCCCGGGCTCAGCTCATACTCGACGCCGGCGATGGCGCAGGCTTGCTTGAGCGCGCCCTCTGCCCGATCCCACACCTCGTCCGTGCCGGCGCGCGGCACCGGGCGGTCGCTGAACTTCACCCGGAAGCCGTCGAAGCCGAAGTCGCGATACACCGACGACAACAGCGCCACGAAGTCCACGGTCTCCCCGGCGATCTGGTCCTCGGTGCAGAAGATGTGGGCATCGTCCTGCGTGAAGGCGCGCACCCGCATGATCCCGTGCAGCGCGCCCGACGGCTCGTAGCGGTGGCAGGACCCGAACTCCGCCATCCGCAGCGGCAACTCCCGGTAGGAGCGCAGGCCGTGCTTGAAGATCAGCACGTGGCAGGGGCAGTTCATCGGCTTCAGGGCCAGCGTCGTGTCCTCGTCCTCGACGCGGGCGATGAACATGTTCTGCTTGTAGTTGTCCCAGTGGCCGCTCGCTTCCCACAGCTTGCGGTCCACCAGTTGCGGCGTGCGGACCTCCTGGTAGCCGTGCGCGTCCAGGCGGCGGCGCATGTAGGACTCCGCCGTGCGATACAGCTTCCAGCCCTTCGGGTGCCAGAAGACGCTGCCCGTCGCCTCTTCCTGGATGTGGAACAGGTCCATCTCGCGGCCGATGCGGCGGTGGTCGCGGCGCTCGGCCTCCTCCAACTGGTGCAGGTAGGCGTCCAGCTCTTTCTGGTCGCGCCAGGCGGTGCCGTAGATGCGGCTGAGCATGGCGTTGCGGTGGTCACCGCGCCAATAGGCGCCCGCCACCTTCTGCAGCTTGAAAGCGGTGCCCACATCTCCCGTGCCGCGCATGTGCGGGCCGCGGCACAGGTCTATCCACTCGCCCTGCTTATACAGGGTGATGGTCTCCGTGCCGGGCAGGTCGCGGATCAGCTCGGCCTTGTAGGCTTCGCCGCGCTGCTCAAAGAAGCGGATGGCATCGTCCCGGTCCCACACTTCGCGCTCGAACGGGGCGTTGCGCCCGACGATCTCGCGCATCCGTGCCTCGATGCGCGGGAAGTCCTCAGGCGTGAACGGCTCGTTGCGGGCGAAGTCGTAGTAGAAGCCGTTCTCGATGTTGGGGCCAATGGTGACTTGCGTGCCGGGAAACAGGGATTGCACGGCCTCGGCCAGCACATGGGCGGCATCATGGCGGATCAGGCCCAGGGCGTCGGGATCGCGGCGTGTCACGAACACCACGTCCGCGTCGTATTCGATCGGGCGGGACAGGTCCTGCAAGGCGCCGTCCACACGCATCGCCAAAGCCGCCTTGGCGAGACCCGGGCCGATGCTGGCCGCCACGGCGGTGCCCGTCACCGGCCCGTCGAAGCGGCGGATGGAGCCGTCGGGCAAGGTAATGGCGGGCATGGCGTAGAGTCCTTGATTGCGCGGGAGGGGTCGTATGGCCTTACGGCACCGCTGCCGCAACCCTTTCTCTGCGCGGGCGCCCATGCGCCGGGCTGTGAGGCAGGAACGCCAGCGCCCAGGAGAGCGTCTGCTTCTGCTCCTGCTCCCTCCGGGAGAGGGCCGGGGTGAGGGAAGCCACGCAGCGCCGTCCATTACCCATGACAGCCAGCGCCCTGCCCCAGGCCAGCCGCCGTGCCTGGTGCTTTCC